>JASHRH010000001.1 GCA_030037475.1 Acidobacteriaceae bacterium | reverse complement strand
ACCATGGCGGGGGTTAGCTGCACGCCCGCGGATGGCGGGTCAGTCACGGAGCCGGAGACGATCTCGGCGGTGATTGGCCTGGCCGGCGCGCTGAGCGGGTCGCTGGTGCTGCGCGCCGGGCTCATGGCGGCGGGGCGGATCGCGGAGCGGCTGACGGGCGCTGCGGCGGAGCCGGCCATCGTCCGCGACGCGGTGGGCGAGGTCTGCAACATGGTGGCGGGGGCGTGGAAGGGGCTGGACGCAAAGCTTTCCTCCGGATGCCTGCTTTCGACGCCGACGGTGGTGGCGGGCGCGAGCTATGAGCTCTTCAGCCAGCGCGCGCCGCTGCGTCTGGAGCGCACGTACTGCTTCGAGGAGCAGAGGTTTTCGCTGACGCTTTCCTGCGCCCCGCCGTTCTGAGACTCCGCTAATCTTTTCCTCCTTTCCTGGTTCCCATTCTGCTGTATGTCCGCTCGATGAGCAGCGGACTGTATGCGGCGGGTGCGGGGTTGCTGGCGCGCAGCGAGGCGCTGGATGTGGCGGCAGCCAATCTGGCGAACGCAGGCACGACGGGCTACCGTGCCGAGCGGGACGAATTTCGCTCGCTGCTGCTGGGGCCGGAGGCGCTGGACTCCGAGCTGGACGCCACGCTGAACAACTTCGGCGTGCTGGGCGGCAGCCGTCTCGATCTGGGACAGGGGGCGCTGACACCCACGGGCAATCCGCTGGACCTGGCCATCGAAGGCGACGGTTTTTTTGCGATTCAGACGAAGCAGGGCGTGCGCTACACGCGCAATGGTCAGTTCGAGCGCGCGCAGGACGGCACGCTGACCACGCAGGCGGGTGAGCCGGTGCTGGATGCGAAGGGCCAGCCCATCCGCATTCCGGCGGGCGAGATCGGCGTCGGCGCGGATGGCGCCGTGTCGGTGGACGGCGCGGTGGCCGGGAAGATCGCGCTCTTCGGCTTCGCTTCCGGCGACGCGCTGACGCCGGAGGGCGCGAACCGCTATGCCGCGGCGACAGGCGCGAAGCCGGCAGCGGCGGCGGGAGCGATCCGCCAGGGAGCTCTCGAAGCCTCGAACCAGAACGTGATCGACGGCAGTTTGCAGCTGGTGCTCATGCAGCGCCAGGCGGAGATGATGCAGAAGGCGGTCTCGATGTTCTCGAACGATCTGGACAAGACTGCCAGCGAGGACTTGCCGCGCGTCCCGTAAGGCGCGGCGGGAGGCGGATGTGATTCGAGCATTGTACACCGCGGCCAGCGGGATGAGCGCGCAGCAGCTGAATCTGGACACGATTGCCAACAATCTGGCAAATTCCTCAACGGTGGGCTTTCGCCAGCGGCAGATGCAGTTCGAAGACATGATCTACCAGAACCTGGTGACGCCGGGGGCGGCACAGAGCCAGGAGACAGTGTCGGCGGGGCTGCAGATCGGGCTGGGGACGAAGTCGGCGGCCAGCGAGATCATCATGACCCAGGGCGACCTGAACCAGACCAGCAACCCGCTGGATCTGGCGATCCAGGGAACGGGCTTCTTCCAGGTCTCGCGACCCGACGGCACGCTGGCGTACACCCGGGCGGGGAATTTTTATCTGAACAACCAGGGGACGCTCGTCGATGCGCAGGGCGATCCGCTGGTGCCGAACATCACCATCCCGGCGAATGCGACGGCGATCACCATCACGCAGTACGGGGTGGTGTATGCGACCCTGCCGGGGCAGCAGAACCCGGCGCAGCTGGGGCAGATTCAGCTGGCGACGTTTGTGAATCCCGGAGGCCTCGAGAGCGTGGGCTCGAATCTCTATACTGCGACGCTCTCCTCGGGCGATCCGGTGCTGGGCAATCCGGGCGGAACGGAGGGTCTCGGCACGCTGCAGCAGGGCTATCTCGAGAACTCGAATGTGGACGTGGTGGGGGCCTTCGTGCAGATGGTGCTGGCGCAGCGCGCTTACGAGAGCAACTCGAAAGTGATCCAGGCGGCGGACGAGATGTACAGCGAAACCAACAACATGGCGAAATAATCTGAAGCGTTGGTTCATGGTCTGGACGAGGTGCTGGAGATGAGGAGCAGGAAGCGGGATGGGACGATGAAGCGAGCTGCGGCGATGGTCGTGGGCGCGCTGATGGCGATGGCTCCGCTCACTTCTGCATCCGGCGCAGTGCGTGTTCCTGAGAGAATCGTCGATCCCGGACTGCACCGGCAATGGCGCATCGAGCGGGACACAGCGCATCCGGAGCGGCCGGCGCGACTCATCGAGATGCCGTGGAGCGTCGCGGTGGTTTCGCCGGGTGCTCATGGACGAACGCCTCGAATGCCCGTCGTGCGGGCGGGCATGAAGGTGACGCTGCGCTGGCGGGATCAGGAGTCGTCGCTGCGGCTGGCGGGCACGGCGCTCGAGTCGGGGCGCGTGGGCGAAACGGTGCGGGTATGCGCGGGGCTGCATGGAGCGGTGCTGCGCGGAGTGGTGCGCGGACCGGCGCTGGTGGAGCTGGAGCGCGGGAGGCCGTGAATGTGGAGACAGGTGGCGACGCTGGCTGTGGCGATGGCTCTCACAACGGGGATGGCCTGGGCCACAAAGAAAAAGCCGGCCACGCCGACCGGTGGCACGCCTCCCGACATCGCGCTGAACGACTACATCGCGCGGGTGCGGGCCGAGAGCGCGGCGGAGAAACGAACGCCGGGCTCGATCTGGACGCCGGAGGGGCGGCTGACGAATCTGGTGAGCGACGTGAAAGCGATGCGGGTGCACGACCCCATTGCCGTGGTGGTTTCCGAAAGCCTGACCGCTTCGACCGACGGGACCGTCAAGAATTCCCGCGCCTCGACGGCGACCTCGCAGATCTCGGCGCTGCTGGGGAAGCTTGCCGGGGGCAATGCGCTGAACAATCTGCTGAACCAGAGCTCGTCGTCGGGGCTGAACGCGCAGGGGCAGAGCGTGACCGATTCGAGCATCACGACCACGCTGGGCGGCGAAGTCGCCGATGTGCTGCCCAACGGGATGCTGGTGATCCAGGTGGTGCGGCAGCTGACGTTCAATCAGCAGACGCAGCTGATCCGGCTGCGCGGGCTGGTGCGCCCGGAGGATGTGAACGCGCAGAACCAGGTGATGTCGACCGCGATTACGGATATGGAGCTGGAGGTAGCCGGCAAAGGCATCGTGAACGATGCCACCTATCGCCAGAATCCCGTGGTGCGGTTCCTGGAAAAGCTGATGGTGTTCTAGCGGCGGAGCGGCGATGAGACGGCGGTGGAAAGCGCGGATACGGGTCGCGGTGCTGGTGACGGTGGGTTTCTGCATCGTCGCCGTGCTGGGCGGCGAGGAGACGCCGCCGCCCCGGCTGGCGCGGGTGAAGGACGTGGCCACGGTGGAGGGCGTGCGCGACAACCAGCTGGTGGGGTACGGGATTGTGGTGGGGCTGCACGGCACCGGAGACAGCTCGCAGACGGTCTTTCCGCTACAGACGCTCGAGTCGGCGCTGGAGCGGATGGGCGTGAGCCTGCAGGGCAACTCGATGGCGTCGATGATGCAGACGCGCAACATGGCCGCAGTCTTTCTGGCCGGCACGCTGCCGCCCTTTGCGGAGCCGGGCAGCAAGCTGGACGTGACGGTCTCGTCGGCCGGCGACGCGCACAGCCTCGAAGGCGGGCTTCTGCTGCTGACCCCGCTGTATGGGCCGGATGGACAGATTTACGCGCAGGCGCAGGGGCCGCTGGTGCTGGGCGGCTACGCGGTGACCGCGAACGGCAGCAGCAAGTCGGTGAACTATCCCACCACGGCGCGGATTCCTTCGGGCGCGATGGTGGAGCGCGCGGTG
Source organism: Acidobacteriaceae bacterium (assembly GCA_030037475.1). GTDB lineage: Bacteria > Acidobacteriota > Terriglobia > Terriglobales > Acidobacteriaceae > Palsa-343. The sequence continues at coordinate 4,574 of JASHRH010000001.1, read as the reverse complement.
CCTCTGGACCTGAACACGCTGCGACCGCTGGCGCTGCTGCTGAGCGACGCGGATTTCCGCACCGCGGAAGCCGTCGCCGCGGCCATTGACCGCGAGCTGGGACGCAGGCTGGCGCATGCCGTGGACAGCCGGCGGATCGAGTTACAGCCGGCGGCGAACGAGGACATTCCCGCGCTGCTGGCGCGCGTCGAGGAGGTGGAAGTGCCGGTCTTCCCGCGCGCGAAGGTGGTGGTGAACGAGCGCACCGGAACGGTGGTGATTGGAGGCAGCGTGCGCCTCGAGCCGGTGACGATTCTGCATGGCGGGCTGGTGGTGAACATCGTCAGCCATTTCGAGGTCTCGCAGCCGAATCCCATGGGCCAGGGGACGACCCAGGTGGTGCAGCAGACGACGGTGCAGGCGCAGGACAAGCCGGTCAACCGGATCGAGCTGAAGGAGGGCGCGACCGTCGACGATCTGGTGGAAAACCTGCAGCAGATCGGGGCAACGGCGCGGGACATCATTTCGATTTTGCAGGCCATGAAGGAAGCCGGGGCTCTGGAAGCGGAACTCGAGGTGCTGTGATGATGGGCGTGAGTGGACCAACACGAGGGGCCGCGGAGGCGCTGGATCCAGGGCTGAAGCCGGCGGCGCATGAGTTCGAGGCCTCGCTGATGAAGGAGTTGCTGGAGCCGCTGCAGCACGACCCGCTGTTTCAGGGGGACGCGGAAAGCGCCGATGGCAGCGACAATGCGCTGACGGAGTTTGGGTCGGAGGCGCTGGCGAAGGCGATTTCCGATCGCGGCGGGTTTGGGATTGCGGACAAGATCCTCGCGCATTTTGCCGCGCAGGAGAAGGTTGCGGGAAATGCCGGAAGCTGAGGTTTTTGTAAGAACGGGATCGGAAAAGGGTACTAAAGTGTTGAGTTCCACTGCCGATGAACTCAGGCAGGAGGGAGAGCAGGCATGAACGTGAACGATCTCCAGGGATTGCAGCCGTTGTTTCCGAGTCCGGAGGTAGCGCAGGCGCAGCCCGCCAAATCCGACAGCGGCGCAGGACTCTCGACCGGCAGCACGACCGACCAGGCCACGCTGAGCACGGCGGCGAGCGCGGCGGCGCAGGCGTCGCCGGATTCCGATGTGCGCATGGACAAGGTGAAGCAGATTCAGCAGGCGCTGGCGGCGGGAACCTACAACGTGCCGGCGACGGCGGTAGCGGACAAAATGATCAGCCAGATGCTGGGAAAGGGATAAGCGGATGATGGCGGAGGATCTGCTGAGCGCGGCCCTTGAGGCGCTGGCGCGCGCCGACGCGGAAGAACTGGCGCGGCTGGCCGAGGCGGCCGGGAAAGCACAGTTTCCGGAAACGCCGGCGAAACGGCGGGTAGTTCTGGAGCGGCATCGTGCGCTGGGGCGTCTGCTGCACCTGACGCGGCGGAATCTCTGGCTGCTGCGCGGGGTGTATCGCGAGCCGTGCGGATACGGCGCGCCGCGGGACTAACGAGATGGGCACTCTCAGCACAGCATTCAACACCGCCACGGGTGCGCTGGACGCGGATCAGGCGGCGCTGGACGTGATTGCCAACAACACGGCGAACGTGAACACGCCGGGCTACACGCTGGAGACGCCGACCTGGCAGCAGAACGATCCGGTGACCCTGAACGGCATGACCATGGGCATGGGCGTCACCATGACCGGGCCGCAGTCGCAGCGCAGCCTGGTGCTGGAACAGGCGATGCAGCAGCAAACCCAGGCGGAGAGCGCATCAGGCGCGCAACTGACGGCGCTCAACCAGATGCAGGCGCTGTTCAGCGGCGCCACGAGCACCGGGACCGACACCAGCGCGTCGAGCGGGATCGGGAGCGATTTGTCGAGTCTGTTCGACGCCTTTTCCGCGCTGGAGGGCAGCCCATCGGACGACGCATCGCGGCAGCAGGTGCTGAGCGCGGCGCAGGCCCTGGCTTCAGACTTCAACGGCGCGGCATCGCAGCTGGAGAGCCAGCAGCAGTCACTCGATGAGCAGGCGGGGAGCGTCGTGCAGCAGGCGAACTCGCTGCTCAACGACATTGCGCAGTTGAATACGCAGATTGAAACCACCAGCCCCGATTCCGACGCCGGAACGCTCGAAGACCAGCGCCAGGAGGATCTGACGCAGCTCTCACAGCTCATCGGCATCCGCACGGTGACGACGGAGAACAATGGGCTGACGGTGACCACGGTAGGAGGCGCGCTGCTGGTTTCGCAGGGCCAGGTTTTCCAGATGACCAGCGGCGAGAGCGGCGGGGTGACGCATTTCTATGATGCGCAGGGCACGGACATCACGGCGGACCTGACGTCCGGGGGCGGGGAACTGGGCGGCATCCTGACGGCGCGGGATCAGGACATTCCCCAGACGGAAGCTTCGCTGGATACGCTGGCTTACGCGGTCGCTGCGCAGATCAACACGCAGAACGAGGCGGGCTCGGATCTGAACGGCAATGCGGGAGCGGCGATTTTCAGCCTGCCGGCGACGGCGACGGAGGCGGATCCAGCTGGGTCGGCGGCAGGGATTTCCGTGGTCATGACGGATCCCTCGCAGATTGCGGCAGCCGCGGCGGGCGAAGGCTCGTCGGACAACACCAATGCGACGGCGATGGCGAATCTTGCGAATGCGGCGATCGCCGGCGGAACAACACTGACACAGTATTTTTCCGATTTCGTGACCTCGCTGGGGAATCAGGTGAGCGAGGTTTCCAGCGAGAACACGGCGCAGCAGGCGGCGCTGACGCAGCTGCAGGACCAGATCGGGTCGCTCTCCGGCGTGAGCCTGAATGACGAGGCGGCGCAACTGGAGACGCTGGAGCAGTCGTACGAGGCGGCGTCGAAGGTGTTCACCACGCTCGATGCGGTGATGACCTCGGCGCTGAACCTGGGCGTAGAGACGACGTACACGACGTAAGGAGATCCCCTGTGCGTGTGAATCCGCTGTACATGAACGATCTGGTGAGCTCGCTGGACGCGACTTCGCAGACCGAGCAGACGCTGACCGAGGAGCTGGCCAGCGGGTCTCAGGTGAACTCGCTGAGTGACGATCCCGTAGCGGTGGGCGAAAACGTGCTGCTGAGCGCGGAGATTGGGAACGACGACACCTTTTTGCAAACCGCCTCCACGACGCAGAGCGCACTGCAGATGAGCGATTCCGTCCTGGGCGAGGTGGTTTCTCAGCTAACGTCGGCGATTTCGCTGGCCACGGAAGCGAACAATGGCACGCTGAACGCGTCCGACGTGGAATCGATCGGCAGCCAGCTCGCAGGCATTCGCAACGAAGTGTTGTCGCTGGCGAACACGACATACCTCGGGCAATACATTTTTTCCGGAAGCCAGGGCGGCACGGCGCCGTACACGCTGGACACGACAACCACGCCGGCGACAGCGATCTACCAGGGCGACAGCGATGTCACCTGTCTCGAAACGCCCAGCGGGCAGCAGATCCAGCTGAACGTGCCGGGGAACCAGATCTTTTCGGCGGCGGGCGCGGACGTGCTGGGCACGCTGAACGCGCTGGTGGCGGATTTCTCTTCCGGCACGCCATCGGCGACGGCGCAGGCCGATACGGAGGCACTGAGCACGGCGCTGAGCTATGTGACGCAGCAGCGGGTGACCATTGACAACTCGCTGTCGCGGCTTTCCGCGGCGCAGACCTACACGCAGAGCGAGCAGACGCAGCTAACCTCGGTGCAGACCACGCTGATGCAGGCGGACATCGGGCAGATTGCCACGCAGCTCAGCACCGCGGAGACGCAGCAGGCGGCGCTGAGCCAGGTGATTGCGGCGATGGGGCAGCAGAGCCTGTTCAATGATCTGGATTCGTAAGGGGAAAGGCAAATCAGTGGTGCGGTTCCGGCGCACGGTGTGCTCCCTGGCGCGTTAGACTGATTGCCAGTCAAAAGGAGCCCACGATGCCCTGGTATGACTACCTCGCCGTATTCTTTGCCGGAATGATCCTTGCCAACGTCGTTCCGCATTTCGTCCACGGAATCTCCGGTGACGCGTTTCCCACGCCTTTTGCCAAGCCGCCAGGCCGCGGTCTTTCCTCGCCCACGGTCAATGTTCTTTGGGCGCTCGTGAACCTCGTGATCGGGTATGTCCTAATCCGCGTCGGCCAGGTTACCGTCGCGAACCGCGGCTCGCTCGGTGTGTTCTTCGCCGGGATTGTGGTGCTCAGCCTCCAGCTCAGCCTCTCGTTCCGGAAGAAGCATGCGCAGTAGCGGCCATTCGCGTTACGGCACCTGAAGGTTCTGCGTCAGCGGCGTGTGCTCGGAGGAGTCGCCGACGTACACGATGAAGCGACCCGGATCGACCTGCCAGTTGTTCTTCGCATCGCTCCAGTACGCGAAGGAGCGGCGGTCGAGAGCCAGCGTGACGTGCTTCGTCTCTCCCGGAGCGAGGCGGACTTTCTCGAAGCCTTTCAGTTCTTTCGCTGGGCGCTTCACCTTGGCTGAGGGATCGCCGACGTAGAGCTGCGCAACGTCCGCCCCGGCGCGCTTTCCCGTGTTGGTCACATCGAAGGAAACGGAATACAACGGGCCGGCGCTGGAGCCCATGGGAATCTTCGC
>JASHRH010000007.1 GCA_030037475.1 Acidobacteriaceae bacterium | reverse complement strand
GTACGACGCCGCAAGGCGCAATTTCATCAACGGAGTGAAACGGCTCGGCCGCCGCAAATTGCTTCGCGGCACTGGGCAGAAAAGGCGAATGGATATGCTTTGGAGAGGATTTCAGAAACCGAAGCGACTGGCGGTCGATGCAGAGTCGCTGACCGAACAGTACGGCAAATTCAGCGCGCAGCCGTTCGAGCGCGGATTCGGCACCACCATCGGCAATGCGCTGCGGCGCACGCTGCTTTCGTCCATTGAAGGCGCGGCGGTGACGGCGGTGCGCATTGAGGGCGTGCTGCACGAGTTCCAGTCGATCACCGGCGTGGTGGAAGACGCCACCGACATCGTGCTGAACCTGAAGCAGATTCCGTTCAAGCTGAACGGGGACGGGCCGAAGGCTCTGTATCTGAACGCCGATCAGCCAGGCGTGGTGACGGCCGGCATGATCGAAGCCGACGCGGACGTTGAGATTCTCGACAAAGATGTCTACATCGCCACCGTGAGCGAAGGCGGCCGGCTGAACATGGAGATGCGGCTGAAGCGGGGCCGCGGCTATGTTTCCGCCGACAAGAACTTCGACTCCGATCTGGGCATCGGATTCATCCCGGTGGATTCGGTGCACTCGCCCGTGCGCAAGGTGAACTTCACCGTGGACGCGGCGCGCCTGGGGCAGATCACCGACTACGACAAGCTGACGCTGGAAGTGTGGACGAACGGCTCCATCGTGCCGGCGGACGCGATCGGCCTGGCGGCAAAGCTGCTGAAGGACCACATGAGCATCTTCATCAACTTCGAGGAAGAGATCGAAGCAGAAGGCCACGCGGAAGAGGGCCGGATCCAGCTGAAGAACGAGAACCTGAACCGCTCGGTGGAAGAGCTGGAACTAAGCGTGCGCAGCTACAACTGCCTGAAGAACGCGAACATTCAGACGATCGGCGAACTGGTGCAGAAGACCGAAGCCGAGATGCTGAAGACCAAGAACTTCGGGCGGAAGTCGCTGAACGAAATCAAGGAAATCCTCGCGCAGATGGGACTGTCGCTGGGCATGCGGATCGACGAGCAGGGCAATGCGGTGCCGGGACCGACTTCGGTTCTGCCGGCCGCGCAGCTCGCGGCCAGCTACGGCCGGTTCGAGGACGACGAAGAAGAGGGGCTGGATGCAGACTTGGCGACCCAGCCCGAAACGGAGAACTTCTAAACCGGAGATCAGGGCTCAGAGCACAGGGCCGGAGACCCCTTTGCTCTGAGTTCCTGGTGCTGGCCGTAAGCAATATTTCTGGAATCGCGGCGCGCGGCCACTGAGCTCTGTGCCCTGGAGAACGACATGCGTCATCGCAATGCAGGATACAAACTGGGACGGAACACGAGCCATCGGCGGGCACTGCTGCGCAATCTGGTGACCTCGATTCTGATGGAGGACCGGGTGCAGACCACGGTGGCGAAGGCCAAGGCCGCGCGTCCGCACGTGGAGAAGCTGATTACCCTGGGCAAGCGGGGCGACCTGCATGCGCGGCGGCAGGCTTTGGCTTATCTGCAGACCGGCGATGCCGTCACGCGGCTGTTCGACACGGTGGCGCCGCGGTACAGCGAGCGCAGCGGTGGCTATTTGCGCATCGTGCGCGCCGGATTTCAGCGCGGCGACGGCGCGGAGAAGGTGTACATCGAGCTCGTCGATGCCGAGCAGGTGCTGGACGAGAAACGCCAGAAGCGTGCCGAAGCGCGGGCGAAAAAGCGCGAGGAGATGCAGAAGGCGATGGCCGAGCAGGAAGCCGCGGAAGGCGGCGGCGAAGAAAAGGTCTCGTAACCGGAATTCGGTAGTTTTGCCGGAGCGCATCCCAACGAGGGTGCGCTTTCTGTTTCCAGGGGGTGCACAAAAGTACTCTCCTGGTATCGCCCTCCGGTGGCAAATGGGTTACCCTGCTTCTAAGGGTACGACCCATTTTCTCCGCTGGAAGCTCGTGCGCCGCGCGAAAGGAATCCCGTGAGTCAGTCGTCAAAGGAAAGCCGCGAACGGAACGACCGCAACGATCTGCGCAAGCTGCCCATGATGCCCATCCGGGATATGGTGATCTTCCCGTACATGATGACGCCGTTCGTGGTGGGCCGCGAGTCCAGCGTGCGGGCCCTGGAGGAGGCGCTGAACGGCGAGCGCAGGATCTTTCTGGCGACCCAGCACGACGCGCGCGTAGATGAGCCGCGCCCGGACGAGATTTACCAGGTGGGCACGGTGGGGAACATCGTGCAGAGCGTGCGCATGCCCGACGGCAACATCAAGGTGCTGGTGGAGGGCATGGAGCGGGCGCGAGCGGTGGAGATCAGCGACGCGGATGGCTTCTTTGTCGCCACAGTGAAGATGGCGAAGCCGCTGCCGGAAATCACGCCGCAGATCGAGTCCCTGGTGCAGCGGGTGACCTCGCTGTTCGAGCAGTACGTGAAACTGCAGCAGGCACTGAACGTGGAGACGGTGGCTTCGGCAATCCGGACCGACGAGCCCGGCAGGCTCGCGGACACGATTGCGGCGAACCTGCAACTGGAGGTTCCGGACAAGCAGGAGTTGCTGGACCTGTTCGACCTGGCGGAGCGGCTGCTGAAAATCGCCGACGTGCTGGACATCGAGATCGAGAAGCTCAACATGGACCGCAGCATCCAGTCGCGGGTGAAGCGGCAAATGGAGCGGGCGCAAAAAGAGTATTACCTCAACGAGAAGATCAAGGCGATCCAGAAGGAACTGGGGCGCGGCGAAAAAAGCGAATTCGACGAGCTGAAGAAAAAGATCGAAACGGCGGGCATGCCGAAGGATGTCTTCGAGAAGGCAACGCAGGAACTGAAAAAACTGGAAGCCATGCCGCCGATGTCGGCCGAGTCGACCGTCTCGCGCAATTATCTGGACTGGCTGCTGGCGGTGCCGTGGAAGAAGAAGTCGAAGGAGACGCGCAGCATCGACCATGCGGAGAAGGTGCTGAACGCGGACCATTACGGCCTGGAGAAGATCAAGGAGCGGATTCTCGAGTTCCTGGCGGTGCGGCAGCTGGTCAGGAACCCAAAGGGATCCATCCTGTGCTTTGTCGGGCCTCCGGGGGTCGGGAAGACGTCGCTGGGCATGTCGATTGCGAAGGCGACGGGGCGGAAGTTTGTGCGCCAGTCGCTGGGCGGTGTGCGGGACGAGGCTGAGATTCGCGGGCATCGCCGGACGTACATCGGGGCGCTGCCGGGACAGATCATCCAGTCGATGAAGAAGGCGGGAACGCGGAATCCGGTGTTCATGCTGGATGAAGTGGACAAGATGGCTGCGGATTTCCGCGGCGATCCGGCGTCGGCGTTGCTGGAAGTGCTGGATCCGGAACAGAACCACAGCTTCCAGGACCACTATCTCGACGTGGAATACGACCTGTCGCAGGTGCTGTTCCTGGCGACGGCCAATGTGCTGCACACGATTCCCGCGGCGCTGCAGGACCGCATGGAGATCCTGCGGCTGCATGGATACACCGAGGCGGAAAAGCTGGAGATTGCCAGGCAGTATCTGCTGAAGAAGCAACGCGACAACACCGGCCTGACCGAGAAGAACGTGGTCTTCACGGACGCGGCTCTGACGGAGATGATCCGCAGCTATACACGCGAAGCAGGCGTGCGCAATCTGGAGCGCGAGATCGGCAACGTTTGCCGCAAAGTGGCGCGCAAAGTGGTGAAGAGCGGCGCGAAACACAAGGAGACGATCACGCCGGAGAACCTGTCCGAATTTCTGGGCGTGCCGAAGTTCCGCGACTCGCTGGTGAACGAAAAGAGCGAGGTGGGCCTGGTAAACGGGCTGGCCTGGACGGAGGTCGGCGGCAGCATTCTGCAGACGGAAGTACAGGTACTGGACGGCAAAGGTAAGCTAACCACGACCGGCCAACTGGGCGACGTGATGCAGGAGTCGGCGCAGGCGGCTCTGTCGTATGTGCGCAGCCGGGCCCACCATCTGGGGCTGCCCAGGGATTTCTATCGCAACGTGGACATCCACATTCACGTGCCGGAAGGGGCCATCCCGAAGGATGGGCCATCGGCGGGCATTACGCTGGCGACGGCGCTGGCCAGCGCGCTGGCGCGGATACCGGTGCGGCGCGACCTGGCCATGACTGGCGAAGTCACGCTGCGTGGCAAAGTTCTGCCCATCGGCGGCCTCAAAGAGAAGCTGCTCGCGGCGCATCGGGCCGGCATTTTCGAGGCGATTCTGCCGGAGGACAATCGCAAGGATCTGCCGGACATTCCGGAGAACCTGAAGACGGCGATGAAACTGCATTTTGTGGACACGATGGACGAGGTGCTGAAGATCGCGCTGGAAGCTCCGCTCCCGGAGCTGCGGGAAGATATGCCGCTGGAGCCAGGCGTGCTGAGCGTGCCGCCGGCAACGGCGCCGGAGCAGAGGCCGCACCAATGAAGAGCAGGGGTTAGAGCGTAGGGTCCGGGAAACGAGGGCTGCGGGATATCCGCAGCCCTTTTGTTTGAGGACTTAGATCGACCTCAGAGCCTGATCCAAATCTTCAAGGATATCGCCGATATCTTCGATTCCAACGGAGATACGGACTAGACCGTCCGTGATACCGAGGCGTTCGCGTTCTTCCGGCGGAACAGCGGCATGGGTCGTCGTCGCCGAGTGGGAGATGAGGGATTCGACGCCGCCGAGCGACTCGCTGTTGGTGATGACGCGGACCGAGCGGAGGATCTTGTCGGCGTTCGCGCGAGAGCCGGACTCGAAGGAGATCATGGATCCGAAGCCGGAGGTCTGGCGTTTGGCCAGCTCGTGTTGCGGATGCGTGGGCAGGCCCGGGTAGAAGACGCGGCTGACTTTCGGATGTTTGGCGAGGTAAGCCGCGACCTGGCGGCCGTTTTCATCGTGCTGCTTCATGCGGACGGCGAGAGTTTTCACGCCACGCAGGATGAGCCAGCTTTCGAAGGGCGAAAGAATCCCGCCCGTGCATTTCTGGACGAAGCGGAAGTTCTCGGCCAGATCGGGACGCGTGGTGACCAGCACGCCGCCGAGGCCGTCGGAGTGCCCATTGAGGAACTTCGTCGTCGAGTGCATTACGACGTCGGCGCCGAATTCGATGGGCCGCTGAAAATACGGCGACATGAAGGTGTTGTCGACGCTCATGGGAATGCCATGCTGGTGGCAGATCTCGCCGACGGCGCGGATGTCGGTCAGGATCATGAGTGGGTTGGTCGGCGTCTCAATGTGAACGAGTTTCGTGTTGGGGCGAATGGCACGGCGGACGTTCTCGGTCTCAGAGGTGTCGACAAAGCTGAACTCGATCCCGTGACGGACGATGACCTGCGTGAAAAGCCGCATGGTGCCGCCGTAGACGTTGTCGCCGCAGATGACGTGGTCGCCCGCGTGGAGCAGCGTAACCAGCGCGGCGATGGCGGCCATGCCGCTGCCAAAGACGTGGCCGGAGACGCCGCCTTCGAGCGAGGCGAGACTGGCTTCAAGCGCGTCGCGCGTGGGGTTGGAAACGCGCGAGTATTCCCAGCCGCGATGCTGCTCAATGCCCTGGAGCTGATAGGTGGACGTGAGATAGATCGGTACGTTGACCGCTCCGGTGCGGGGGTCCGGTTCCTGGCCGGCGTGGATGGCGCGGGTCGCGAAGGCGTGCTTGTTCATGGCTAAAGACAGGGTACAGGGTGCGGGGCGCGGAAGGTGGCCGGGAGCGAGTCAGGGCTCGGTCTGGAAGATTTTCTTCGAGAGGTAGCGCTCGGCAGAGTCGGGAATGAGAGTGGCGACGCGCTGGCCAGGACCGAGGCGGCGCGCGATCTGGACAGCGGCGTGCACCATGGCGCCGGAGCTGGAGCCGGCCAGCAGGCCTTCTTCTGCGGCGAGTCGGCGGACCATAGCGAAGGCATCGGCGTCGGTTACAGTGACGATTTCGTCGGCGACGGAGCGATCGAAAGTGCTGGGGACGAAGGATACACCGATGCCCTCGACTTTGTGCGGGCCCGGCTCGCCGCCGCACAGGATCGAACCCTGGGTTTCAACGGCCACAGTGAGGATGCGGGGATTCTGTTCTTTCATAAAGCGAGCGATGCCGGAGAAAGTGCCGCCGGTGCCGATGCCGGCAACAAAGGCGTCGATGCGGCCTTCGAGTTGTTCCCAAAGTTCCACGGCGGTCGTGTCGTGGTGGAATTGCGGATTGGCGGGGTTGTCGAACTGGAGCGCGGGCCACACGCTGGCATCGGATTTGGCGAGGGCCAGCGCGCGGCGAATGGCTCCGGACATGCCTTCGGCTTCGGGCGTGCGGTGAACTTCCGCGCCGAAACCGCGCATGAGGTCGCATTTCTCCTCGGCGTAGCCCTCGGGGACGAAGAGGACGACGCGATAGCCGCGATTGACTCCCACGAGGGCGAGCCCGACACCTGTGTTGCCCGCAGTCGCTTCCGTGATGATGGAGCCGGGATGGAGAAGCCCGCGGCTTTCGGCATCCAGGATCATGCCCAGCGCAGCGCGATCCTTGACGCTGCCGCCGGGATTCAGAAATTCGATTTTGGCATGGACCTCCGCGGCGCCGGGCGGCACGATGCGGCGGAGGCGGAGAGTGGGAGTGTGACCGATGAGTTCAGAGATATCGGCCGCGGCGCTGCCAGGGCGCGCGGCACGCGGAGAAACAGACGCGCCGGTTGGAGACATAAGACCCATCAGTCTAACAGGAGCGAAGCGGGGCAGAACGGCATGCACGGCACTCATTGCTGCACATCGGGCATGGCGACCTGATGGAGCGGGAATGATCGGGACGGCTCGGGAATCTGCCGTGCTATTGAACAGGGTTGCCGGTGTCTCGCCTGGCGGAATTAACCGCTGCTGCCTTCGGCCTGGCTTCCGTTTGCGGATAGTAGCCGGCGCGGGTGCGGACGAAGAGTTTGGCGTGATGCGGCGCGCGGGCCGCGACCTGAACGATGCGATAGCCGCCCAGACTCATCGGGATCGTGGAGTGGTAGCCGATGGTGTACTGGTTGCGGATGTCGTGCGCCACTTCGGCGGCGACGGAATCCACGTCTGACAGGGAGTGAGGGAAGAACGCCAGACCGCCGGTTTCCGCGGAAAGAACATTCAGAGCGCGTTGGGCGCGGTGCACTTCGCCAGCGGTGTTGTCGTTGCCGAAGAGCAATCCGATGGAATAGACCACGGGGCCCTGCAGGTCCTGCACGCGGTGGATGGTCTGTTCCAGATTCAGGCTGGAGGCATCGTCTTCGCCATCGGTGATGATGAGCAGCACCTGTTTGGGGTGGCGGGCTCCTTCAGCGAGATGGTTCGCGGCGGCAACGACGGCGTCGTACAGGGCGGTGCCCCCGGCGGACTGGATATGAGCGAGCCCCTGATTGAGTTTGACAATACTGGAGGTGAAGTCCTGATCGAGGAAGGCCTCATCGGAGAAATTAACGATGAAGGCTTCGTCATCGGGGTTGGAAGCACGCACCAGATCGAGCGCGGCAGTGACGACAGCGGAGCGCTTGTCGCGCATCGAGCCGGAGTTGTCAATGAGGATACCGATAGAAACGGGCAGATCGGAGTGCTGGAAGGAGACGATAGCCTGAGGCGCGTTGTCCTCGAAGACCTGGAAGTCGTCCTGCGTGAGGTCGTTGACGAGATGCCCGTGGTTGTCGACGACGGTACAGTTGAGGACTACCTCATCGACATTGCGCCGCAGCGTGTAGACGCCGTGTTCGCGATGAACCGCCTGGCCGGGATTGGGATGGGCGAGACTGACGGGAAGATTGTCGGCGGGATCGGGCGAGACGATGGGATCGCGGTCGACGTCGAGCGGAGGCTGAGTTTCGCTGACTGTGGGCGATACGTGAACGGGCGCGGCGGCCGGCGTCGGAGGCGCCGCCTGTCCATACGCGCGCGCCGCGAAAGCGCAAACAGCGAGCAGGAGGGCAATCGAAAGAAGATTACTGCAACGGCGCATAGTATCCCGTGCGAGCGTGCACCGTAAGCGGAGGCAAGCCCGGCGGCGGCAGGAGCTTCACTCTCACTTTACGCCACTTGCCGTCCATCTTCAGATCGTTGGTGCTGTAGCCGAGGACGTATTCATCGCGCAGCTCGGCGCTGATGCGGGTGGCGATGTCGGACATCTCAGCCAGGTCGTCGACGCGGAAGAGACGGCCGCCGGAATCGGTCGTGACGCTGTTGAGAAGCAGGGGGCCGTTTTGCTCCTCGACGGTGGGAGCCTCGGCGTCGAAGATGCCGAGAGCGTAGATCTGCACGTCGGATTCGCGGACGGCGGAGCGCACTTCGCCCTCGGTGTAACGGCTGTTGTTATCGCCACCGTCGGAGATGATCAGGAGCGCCTTGCGAGGCCACTTCGCCTCTTTCATTTTTTGCAGGCCGAGGTAGATGGCGTCCAGCAGCGCGGTGCGGCGCTCGGGATGCAGATTCGCCAGGTTCGCCTCGACCTTATCGATGTCGGAGGTGAAATCGGAGAGAAGAAAAGGCCGATCGTTGAAGCCAATGACGAAAAACTCATCCTGGGGATTGGAGGTTTGCATGAACTGGAGAAGGGCGCCGCGGGCACGGACGACCTTGTCGCTCATACTGCCGCTGAGGTCGAGGATGATGCCGATGGAGACGGGCGCGTCATCGCAGGAGAAGGCGCGAATGGCCTGAGGGCGGTTATCTTCGTAAACCTCGAAATTCTGCTTTTCGAGACCGGTGACGAGGCGATCCAGCGGATCGGTGACGGTCAGAGGGACGAGAACAAGGTTCGTATTGATGTGAAACATGATGCCGCTGCGCACCGAGGCGCTGGAGGGCAGCGGAACGGTCGTGCTGGCTTTGGTGGTGAGAGGCAGAGGCGTGTTGATGTGAACCTGATTGAGAGGATCCTGCTGGGCTGAGGCGCTGCGCGGCCGGAACAAGGGAAGAACCGCAAGAACAAGCAGGGGAAGAACCCAGGCCGGACAGCGCAGAAAGCACCGGCGGCGGATTCCCCGGGATGAAGATTCAATCGATGCCGCGGCAGCCTGCGGGGGCCCTGAGGCGGAAACCATGGCCGGACCTCATCTGTGGAAAAATCCTGGCACGGCGGAGAGAGATATGCAACTGCCGGTCCCGAAAAAGGAGGGGGGAACGATGCGGACGTGCCGTCATAGCTCTCGTGCCGAGCCCACTTGGTACGATGCGGGAAACGTCGAGGCAGCAAAGAGCTGGGATAAAATCGGAGGAACAGCTCATGGCTCGCATCTATCCGTTTCGCGCACTGCGGTATAACCTGGCCCAGGCAGCAGCGCAGGATGTGGTGACACAGCCCTACGACAAGATCACGCCGGCCATGCAGCAGGCGTATTACCAGCGCAGTCCGTATAACCTGGTGCGGATCATCCTGCGGCTTCCTGAGTTGTTCGACGGGGATGGAGCGGTTTATGTCAACGCGGCGCGGGATTTTGCGGCGTGGCGGCAGAGCGGAATCCTGGCGCAGGAGCGGGAACCCTGTATTTTTGCCTATTCGCAGCGCTTTGCCGTGCCCGGGCAGCCGGGGGTGGTTCGGGAACGGCGGGGATTTATCGCTCTGGGCGAGCTTTGCGACTACAGCCAGGGGGTGGTCTTCCGGCACGAACAGACGCTCTCGAAGCCAAAATCGGACCGGCTGAACCTGCTGCGAGCGACACGCGCGCACTTTGGGCAGATTTTTATGCTGTATTCGGACCCGGCACGGACGGCGGAGCAACTGCTGTTCGGAAATGGCGACGGGCCGCTGCCGGAGATCGAAGTCACCGACGAATATGGTGTGCTGCATCGGGTATGGAAGGTCAGCGATCCGGCGAAGATCAATCTGCTGACGACATCGCTGGATAGCAAGAAGCTGATCATTGCCGACGGGCACCATCGCTATGAGACGGCCCTGGCCTATGCGAAGGAACGAGCGCCGGGGAAACTCCCGGGCCTCTGCGAGCGGATGAGCGGGGGATTGCAGCAGCCGGCGTATCCGGAAGCAGCGGCAATGATGACCTTCGTGAATATGGATGCGGAAGGGCTGCTGATCCTGCCGACGCATCGGGTGGTATCGGGACTGGCGGGATTCGCGCCGGTGCGGCTGCTGGAGGCGGTCCGGCCCTATTTTGAGATTGAGGAGCTGCCGGAGGGGGATGTGGCGGCGGCGACGGCACGGCTCGGGAAGGCTCGCGGAACTGCCTTTGTGGCAGTGACGGCGCGGGGTTGGCATTTGCTGACTGCGAGGCCGGCAGCGGTCGACGAGGCGCTCAAAGGCACCCCCGCGCGGCAGCGGCAACTGGACGTGGTGCAACTGCACAGCCTGGTGCTGGAGAAGCTGCTGGGGATTTCGCCGGAGGCGATCCGGGAGCAGACGCATTTACGGTATCTGCGGGACGCGGCGGAGGCGGCGGGTCAGGTGGCGCGGGGCGACGCGAACGTCAGTTTTCTGATGAATCCGGTAAGCCTGGATCAACTGCGTGAAGTGGCGTTTGCCGGGGAAGTGATGCCGCAGAAGTCCACGGATTTCTATCCGAAGCTGCTGAGCGGTCTGGCCATCTATGCGCTGGACTGAGCCGGGGCTGGCGCTGGCGATGGCGGGGCTGGCGGGCGCCTTCGGCCAGATTACGCAGCCAGCCGCTCCGCAGGCACCCAAAGCGCCGGCTCCGATGCAGGCTCTGAAGGCTCCGGCGACCCCGACTCCGGCCCTGCAGCGCTTTGTCGTGGTGCTGGATGCAGCGCATGGCAGCAACGACCCTGGGGCGCAGTTGGGGGACGGGGTCGCGGAGAAGGATCTGGTCCTGACGCTGGCCGGGCACCTCCAGGCGATGCTGCAAAAACAGGGATTGTCCGTAACCATGACGCGGAACGCTGACATAGATCTGCCGGGGCTGAATCGGGCGGAAATTGCCAATCATGCACAAGCGGAGGCGTGCCTGGTTATCCATGCAACGGCGACCGGAAGCGGAGTGCATCTGTTCACGTCGTCGCTGTCCAGCCACGATGCGAGTATCGCGGGGGTCTCGGCAAGAACTTTGCCGAACCAGCCGGCGATTCTGCCGTGGGAGACGGCGCAGGCAGCATACTCGACTGACAGCCTGAAGCTGGAGTCCGAGCTTGATGCGGCACTGGTGCATGCGGAAATCCCCGTGACCATGGGACGCGCATCCGTGCAGCCCATGGACAGCCTCGCCTGTCCGGCAGTGGCCGTGGAACTGGCGCCCCTGGCAGCGGGAAACACAACGAAAGGCCGGCCGATCACAGACGAGCGATACCAGACGACAGTGGAAGGCGCGCTGGCGGCGGCCATCGGCTCGTGGCGCACCGATCGGATGGAGCGATGAGAGGACGATGGTTCGGTGATGATTTCACGCGCCCATAAAGTGTTGCTCGGCTTGCTGCTGCTCGCGTGCGTGGCGATGGCGGCGATGCTGATCCGGCTGCGCAACCGGGCGCAGGACCGGCTGCAGGAGCAGGCGACAAGCGCTCCGGCCATGGAAGCCAGTGTGGCGGTTCCACCAACGGAAGTCACGCTGTACGTGCCCAACGATCTGGACGATTCCCTGGTAGCGGTGCATGAAAATCTGGCGCTGCCGGGAAACCAAAGCGTCGAGGCGCAGGAGCTGCTGACCAGTCTGGTGGCGGCGTTTCGCGTGCCGGGATCGACGCACCCGATCAAGGTGGCAAATGGCGTGAATGAGGTCTATCTGATGCCGGTGCCGCAGGCGGCTGGCCAGACTGGCAATCCCGGGCAGTTGGCGGTGGTGGACCTGAGTGCGGCGCTGGCGGCGGCGCAGCCCTCGGGAATTGAGCCGGAGACGCTGACGCTGCTTTCGATGATGGCGACCCTGCATGCGAACATGCCGGCGATCACCGAGGTGCATTTTGTCGTGGATGGTCAGCCGCGCGCAACGCTGGCGGGCCATGCGGATCTGACGCGGACGTATCTGGCGTCGGAAGCAAACCCGATGCCAAATCCCGAGACGGCTGAGGGAGCGCAGTGAAGATCGGGGTCTTCGATTCGGGATTCGGCGGACTGACGGTGCTGCGGGCACTGATGGAGCGAATTCCGGAGGCGGAATATCTGTA
The DNA here is from genome assembly GCA_030037475.1 of Acidobacteriaceae bacterium. GTDB lineage: Bacteria > Acidobacteriota > Terriglobia > Terriglobales > Acidobacteriaceae > Palsa-343. Next base: position 1,353 of record JASHRH010000007.1, on the reverse strand, counting down.
TCTGGGCGATACGGCGCGACTGCCGTACGGCGCGAAATCGCGAGCCACGGTGGCGCGGTATGCGGCTTCGAGCGCCAGGTTTCTGGTGGACGAGGGCGCGGAGTTCTTGGTGATCGCCTGCAATACAGCCAGCGCGCTGGCGCTGGACGCGATCCAGGCCGCCGCGCCGGTTCCCGTGCTGGGGGTGGTCGAGACAGGAGCGAATGCCGCGGAGGCGAGCTCGGCGACACGCGATGTGATGGTGATCGCCACGGCAGCTACTGTAGAGAGCCACGCCTACGCAGCGGCATGTTCCGCGCGCGGGCTGCGGGTGATCGAGAAAGCTTGCCCTCTGCTGGTGCCGCTGGTGGAGGAGGGGTGGATCGAGCATCCGGTCACGACCGAGGTGCTGCGAATCTATCTGGCAGAATTGATGGAGCAGGCGCGGGCCGCGGAGCTGAAGCCGGACACGCTGGTGCTGGGATGTACCCACTATCCGCTGCTGCGAGCGCAGATTGAGCGAGCCGTGCCGGAAGCGCTGCGCGTGATCGACTCAGCCGCGGTGACAGCCGTCCAGGTGGAGCGGAGACTCGACATTCCGCGCGGCGTCGCGGACCCAGCGGGCCCGGCGCGCTTCTTTGCGACCGATTCTGTGGCCAAATTTCGCGTGCTCGGCAGCCGATTCCTTGGCCGCGCGATCGAGGGCGTGGAACTGGTGGACCTGGGAAGCTGAGCGACGGCATTCGTCCGAGATGCCTCGGGATAAGAGTGACGCCTGTAGCGTTGCGGCTCATTCCAGTTCCGGGTGCTGGCAGCGGGATGAAAACCGAGGGCATCTGAACCAGAGGCGGGGATCGCCCTGTTCATGACTCGATTGCGAAGGCGTGGCGCATCGTGCGCCGCGTTCAGGGCGATTTGCGCCGGCAGGTGGTTCCCGGTACCATACAGAGTCCGGAGAACCCAAACTCTCTGAAGGAGATCAAGCCATGTCGGAAGAGAAGGAGTCGAGCGGATTTAGCTGGTTTCTCGCGGGTCTGGGCCTGGGAGCCCTGATTGGCGTACTGTATGCTCCCAGGGCGGGTCGGGAAACCCGGGAAACGCTGATCAGCGGGGCGCGCGAGGGCACGGAGTATCTGAAACAGCGGAGCCGTCAGGCCGCGGATCAGGTAAATGACCTGATGGATCGTGGACGGACCCAGGCCTCGGAATATGTGGACCGGGGCAAGGAGTATCTGGAGCGCGGGCGCGCGCAGTGGGATGAATTCGTCAGCCAGGGCCGCCAGTTTGTAAACGAGCAGACAGGGAAGGTTTCAGCAGCGGTCGACGCTGGAAAGAAGGCATACCAGAGCACTGCCGAGGAGAATAAGGCGGAAT
>JASHRH010000049.1 GCA_030037475.1 Acidobacteriaceae bacterium | reverse complement strand
ACGATCTCCAGCGTGCAGACTGCTTCGGGGAACTGGCAGAGTTTCGGCCAGATTGGCCCAAACTTTGTCGATTGCCCAGCACCGTGTTCAGAATCGAACTGGAAGCAGGTGTTCGGCATTTCCAGTCCGTCGAAGAGCGGCAACGCGACGGAGTTCGAGCTGAGCCCGAAGCTGCCTGGCGCGGATGTGCTGTTTACGGCGGGCGTGGTCGGGACAAATTCGCCGCAGATCCCGGACACCGACCATACGCTGCTGCCGACACTGCATCATTTCACGTACGACGCGGATTTTTATGTGACAGACGCGTCGATCACCAGTTCGCTGGAGTTCGACATCTCGCTGTTCATGGATGGGGTCACGGGGATCACGTTCGGAACGCAGTGCGCCAACCTGGAGGATGGCGAGTGGGACATCTGGAACAATGCGACGGGGCAGTGGATATCCTCCGGCGTACCGTGCCAATTCGTGAACGGGTGGAATCACGTGACGCTCGAATTCCAGCGGCAATCGAATAACGACACGCTGTATCAGTCGATCACGCTGAACGGGAAGACGTACTCGATCAATCAGGAATATCCGCCGACGACGGCGCCCGCGGGGTGGTGGGGGCTGGCGGCGAATTACCAGATGGACAGCGACACCGAAGGCGCGCCGCTGACGACCTACGTGGACAATCTGAGCATCACATACCAGTAAAGACAGCCTGCGAAAGAAAGCCGCGCCGTTCCACACGGTGCGGCCTTCCTGTTGAGGGAGGGTGAGGCATGACGCCGCGCCCTCGCTTTTGTGCAGCGAGCCGCTACTGGTTCGAGGCGCTCGCTACCGCCTGGTGGACCGTGCTGACGAAGTCGTGCGCGGCGGAATCGCCGGGCATGGTCACCTTGCCGTCGAGGATCCGCGTGAAGCTGACCTGGCGGCCGTAGAGCTGTTTGGTGGCGTCATGATTCTGGTTCAGCTCCGCCCCATTGAGCGTAGCGCCGGCGTAGGCGCCTTTAGCACGCGCGTAGGTGAGAATGGCCGCGTTCCAGCCGCCGGAAGCATCCGCATCGCGGCCGACCGGGCCAGCAGCAGCATTGACGCCTGCGCCGACTTTGAAGTGGCCGGAGTCGAGGGTCTGCATGCCCTGATCATTCATGATCATCATGACGTAGCCCTCCTCCTCGCCGCCGATCTGTGCGCCGAAGCTGGCGCCGGACATCTGGAAAGGAGCGGGCGGGCTCCAGCGGCCGTCGGCGGTGCGGCAGGTGGCGAAGCCGTCGCCATGCTGGCCGCCGACCATGAAGCCGGCCTTCAGCATTTTGGGGATGACAGCGACACATTTGGCGCTCTTGAGAACGGCATCGGGAATGCCGGCCGTGGATTGAGCGCCGGTGAGGCTCTGAATGGTTTGCGTGGCCTGACTAAGTTCGTTGTCGACCTTACTCTGGGCGACAGCGGCGATGGAGGTGGCAGCGGCGAGCAGACCGACGGTGAGTGCGGCGATCGTCTTTCTCATGACGTGCTCCTTTTCCCCGGGATAAGCGTTGCGTACGAAGACGGACAGCCGGGAGCGCCCAGGCACAGGGTCTGAGCGCGAAATGTAACCAAATATAGGATTTATGCCAGCGAGGCGGGGGTTGGCCGAGGGAGACAGAAAATGGCGTGGGGAGATGCGTTTCACCACAGAGGACACGAAGAGCACAGAGGCCATATGTCGAAAAGCGGCCGCGGGTGGACGTTTGACTCGGGTGGATCGGAGACCGCGATCCATTATTCTGGTACGCGGATCGCGTCATCCATTGAGTGGCGTGCTGAGAGGAGCCTGGTTCGATCATGTTGCGATTGCGAGTGGGTGCTTTGCCCGCCTGGGCGGCGGTTTTGGCCGTGTGCGCTGTCCTGAATGTTTCCGCGAGAGCGCAGCAACCGAGCGCGCCTGAGGATTCCCATCCCGGCACGCAGGCGACGGCACGGCCGTGGCTGAATCCGGCGCTGCCGATCGACCAGCGCGTGAACGATCTGGTTTCGCAGATGACGCTCGAGGAGAAGGTGCAGCAGATGCGGGATCATGCGCCGGCGATTCCGCGGCTGGGCGTGCCGCAGTATTTCTGGTGGAACGAAGGGCTGCACGGAGTGGCGTTCGCGGGATACGCGACGAATTTCCCGCAGGTGATCGGGATGGCGGCGACGTTCGACGCGCCGCTGGTGCACCAGATGGGCGTGACGATCTCGACCGAGGCGCGGGCGAAGTACAACCAGGCGATTGCGCAGGAGCGGCACGAACAGTTCTTCGGGCTGACGTTCTGGGCGCCGAACATCAACATCTTCCGCGATCCGCGGTGGGGACGCGGGCAGGAGACCTACGGCGAGGATCCATACCTGACAGGGCGGATGGCGGTGGCGTTCGTGACCGGGATGCAGGGGAACGATCCGCATCATTTCCGGGTGATTTCAACGCCGAAGCACTACGCGGTGCACAGCGGACCGGAACCGCTGCGGCATGGGTTCAACGTGAATGCGTCGCCGCACGATCTGGAGGATACGTACCTGCCGGCGTTCCGGGCGGCGGTGGCGGAGGGACATGCGCAGAGCGTGATGTGCGCGTACAACGCGGTGGATGGGGTTCCGGATTGCGCGAACAGGATGCTGCTGGAACAGCATCTGCGCGAGGACTGGCATTTCGACGGATACGTGGTGAGCGACTGCGCAGCGGTTGCAGACATTTACGACAACCACCACTACACGACATCGATGGCGGCGGCGGCGGCCGATGCGGTGCAGGCGGGCGACGACCTGGAATGTGGGTACATGCAGGGGCAGGCGTTTCCGTCGCTGGTGGAAGCGGTGAAGGAGGGGCTGATTTCCGAAGCGGATATCGACCGCGCGGTGAGCCGGTTGTTCCGGGCGCGGTTTGAGCTGGGAATGTTCGATCCGCCAGGGAGCGGGCCGTACGGGAGGATTCCGTTCAGCGTGGTGAACTCGCCGCAGCACCGGGCGCTGAGCCTGGAGGCGGCGCGCGAGTCGATGGTGCTGCTGAAAAACGAAAATCACACGCTGCCGCTGAGTGAGAGCATCGGAAGCATCGCGGTGGTAGGGCCGACGGCAGAGCTGGTGCAGTCGCTACAGGGGAATTACAACGGGCCGCCGCCGAATCCGGTGTATCCGGTGGTGGGGATGGAGAAGCGATTCGGCGCGACGAAGATCCACTACGCCCAGGGCTCGACGCTGGTGGAGGGATTGCCGCTGCCGATTGAGCACACGGCGTTACACCCAGTGAGCGGCGCGGGGTACGGACTGACGGGCGAGTATTTCGCGTCGCCGGATTTGAGCGGGAAGCCGGTACGGACGCGAGTGGACCGGAACATCAACTTCAACTGGGACAAGGTAGTTCCGGTGCCGGGCTTGCAGCGGGATAACTACTCGGTGCGATGGACGGGTACGTTTACGCCGCCGGCGCCGGGAGATTATCAGCTGGGCGTGCGGATCAACTATTGCTACTCGTGCGTGAACAGCGAGGGGTTCCGTCTCTATCTGGATGGCAAGCTGATTGTGGCGAGCGGCAACCAAACGACCGGCGAGCGCGGCGGGGGATTTGAGAAGCCGGTGCGCTTCGACGATACGAAAGCGCACGCGATTCGGCTCGAGTATTTCCATGGGACAGGGACTGCGGGCATCGATCTGACGTGGGAAGCGCCGGCGGCGGCGCTGCGCGCGGAGGCGGTCGAAGCGGCGAAGGAATCCGATGTGACGGTGGCGTTTGTGGGGCTGTCGCCGATGATCGTTGGCGAAGAGATGCCGGTGCACCTGCCGGGATTCGAAGAGGGGGATCGGACCGCGATCCGGCTGCCCGCGGTGCAGGAGGATCTGCTGAAGGCGCTGACGGCGACCGGAAAACCGCTGATCGTGGTGCTGCAGAATGGCAGCGCGCTGGCTGTGAACTGGGCATCGCAGCATGCGCAGGCGATCCTGGAGGCGTGGTATCCGGGCGAGGAGGGCGGTGACGCGATTGCGGAGACGCTGGCGGGGGACAATGATCCGGGCGGCAAGCTGCCAATCACGTTCTACCAGTCGGTGAGCCAGATTCCGCCGTTCACGGATTACTCGATGCAGGGACGAACGTACCGGTACTTCACGGGAAAGCCGTTGTTTCCGTTCGGCTACGGGCTGAGCTACACGACGTTCGCGTTCAGCGGACTGAAGGTGCCAGCCGAAGTGAAAGCGGGCGAGGCGGTGACCGTGGAAGCCGAGGTGAAGAACACGGGAAGCGTGGCCGGCGATGCGGTAGCGGAACTTTATCTGGTCCAGCCACGCGAATATGAGACGCCGATTCGGGAGCTGGCAGGATTCCGGCGCGTGCATCTGGAGCCGGAGCAGACGGCGCACGTGGCGCTGACGGTGACGCCGCGATCGCTGGGGCAAGTGGATGCGCAGGGGAACCGCTGGATTCTGCCGGGCAGCTACGAGGTGAGCCTGGGCGGCGGACAGCCAGACCTGACTCCTGGCATGGTGACGGGGCGGTTCACGGTGACGGGGAAGAAGGAGCTGCCGCAGTAACCTGTTTCACCACAGAGGACACGGGGAGCACAGAGATCGTGGAGTTAAAACTCATGGGGCGTCTTTCATCGCCCTGGCGACGAAAAGGCCAGCGGCGGCGAAGGCTCCAAGGGTCAAAAGCGCGTTCATGCGGGCGCGTCGGCGCGATTGCCTGCGGTAATCGACGAGTGCCGCTTCGGGGTGACCTTCGGGCGGGATAGGGCTCGAACTGTTTTCGTCCTGCTGGGCCATGCGGATGATTTCGGCGAGGTGCAGGCCCTCGCGGTTCGTCTGCTGGGCGATCTGCGTGCGGCAACTGAAGCCGTCGGCAAGGATGAGCGTGGTATCGTCGGCGTTGCGGACAGCGGGAAGCAGCTCGTGCTCGCCGATTTTGACGGAGAGGTCGTACTTCTCAGCTTCGAATCCAAAGGAGCCGGCCATGCCGCAGCAGCCGGAGGCGAAGGTTTTGGTGGCGATGCCCATGCGCTCCATGACTTTGGTTTGGTCTTCAAAGCGGATGACCGATTTGTGGTGGCAGTGACCCTGGACGATGGCGTCGCGGGCGAGACGCGGCAGCTTGAAGTCGGGGGCCTTCTTTTCGAGCAACTCGCTGAGGACGAAGGTTTGCGCGCGGAGCTTTTCCGCAAGCTTGTCTTTGGGAAACAAGTTGCGCAGCTCGTCGCGAAAGACCGTGGCGCAACTCGGCTCGAGGACGACCATGGGGATGCCGCGCTCGATGTCCCTGCGGAGAACCTGGAGGATGCGCTGGAGATAGTGCTTCGCCTCATCGAGAAAACCGTAATCGTAGAGCGGCCGTCCACAGCAGAGATGGCCACGCGGGACTTTGACTTCGAAGCCCGCGCTTTCGAGCACCTCGACGGCGGATTGCGCGGTTTCCGGAAGGAAGTAGTTGTTGAAGGTGTCCGGCCACAAAATGACTTTGCCGCGGGGGGCCTGGCGATTGCGACGATGTCTTCGGAACCAGGATTTGAACGTCTGTGGGGCGAACTCGGGAATCTGGCGTGCCTGGGGCATGCCGGCGGCGAATTTGGCAGCGCTGCTGAGGATGGGCGTTTGCGTGACCAGATTCACCATCCCTGGCCAGATTGAGGCGAGGCGCGCCCACTTATCGATGAAGCCGAAGGCCCAGGCGTAGCGCGGGCGGGTACGGCCTTCCCAATAGTGGGAAAGAAATTCGGCCTTGTAGGTGGCGATATCGACGTTGACGGGGCAGTCGCCCTTGCAGCCTTTGCAGGAAAGGCAGAGGTCAAGCGCTTCCTTCACGCTTTCGTCGCGCCAGCGGTCTTCGAGGATGCCGCCATGCAGCATCTCCCAGAGCGCATGGGCGCGGCCGCGCGTGGTATGCCGCTCTTCATGCGTTGCCATAAAGCTGGGGCACATGGTGTCGTTTTCGGGCTTGCTGGAATCTTTGCGGCGGCAGTTGCCAATCCCAACGCAGCGCAGCGTGGCGTGCGCGAAGCTGCCTCCGTCATCGGGAAACTGGAAGTGCGTCTTCGGCTCCCAGGGGTGGTAGTGGGGACCCAGCTTCAGATCCTCGTCCATGCGGTTGGGCTCGACGATCTTGCCGGGATTCATCTTCCAGTCCGGATCCCAGAGGGTTTTGTACTCGTGAAAGGCGCGCATGATGTCCGGGCCGAACATTTTGCCGAGGAACTCGGCGCGAGCCTGGCCGTCGCCGTGCTCGCCGCTCCAGCTGCCTTCGTGCTTCAGACAAAGGTCCGTGGCTTCTTCCATGAAGGAGCGCCATTTGCGGATGCCTTCCGTGCTGGCGACGTCAAAATCGACGCGGCAATGGACGCAACCCTGGCCGAAGTGGCCGTAAAGCGACGGGTTGTAACTGTACTTGTTGTAGAGGGCGCGCAACTCGCGGAGATACGAGCCGAGCTTTTCGGGCGCCACGGCGGAGTCCTCCCAGCCGGGCCAGGTGTCCGGCTCGCCGGGCACAAAGGCGGTAGCGCCGAGGCCGGATTCGCGGATTTCCCAGACGTGCTGCATCTGCTTTTTATCGACGAGGACGCGCATGTGGGGCGCGTGGCGATGCCTGCGGAGCATCTCTGCGGCGGAGCGAGCCTGGTCGATGGCGTCCTGCTTGTTGTCGGCGCCGAACTCGGCGAGCAGCCAGCCATTGCCTTCGGGCAGCAGGTGCAGATACTTGTCGTGCAGGTCGCCCTTCTTCAGCATGTTGTCGCGGAGGCGGTGGTCGATGCCCTCAAGGGCGACGGGATGGAGCGCGTCGATCTCCATAATGTGGTCGGCGGCCTCGTAGATGTCGGGATAGCCGATGAGGAGAATGGCACGCTCGGCTTTGGCATCGATGAGGCGGACTTTGGCTTCGAGGACGGTGACGAGCGTGCCTTCGCTGCCGACGAGCGCTTTTGCGACGTTGAAGCGGCCATCTTCGCGAGGCAGTAAGTCGTTGAGGTTGTAGCCGGAGACGCGACGCGGGATGGGCGGGTATTTTTCGCGAATTTTTTCGCCGTAGCGCTCGCGGATGGATTGGAGGCCGGCGTAGATTTGGCCAGTGCGGCCGCCGCGGGCGATCTCGCGCTCCAGATCGGCGTCGTTCATCCAGCCGACGGTCATGCGCGTGCCGTCATACAGGAGGATTTCCAGCTCTTCGACGTTTTCTTCGGTCTTGCCGGCCATTTGCGCGTGGGCGCCGCAGGCATTGTTACCGATCATGCCGCCGAAGCCGCAGTGATTGTGGGTGGAAGGATCCGGGCCCCAAGTGAGGAGATTGCCGGTGACGCGGAGAGCTTCGTTGCGCAGTTCGTCGCAGATGGTTCCGGGGAGAACGCGGGCCCAGCGCTGCTGCGCGTTGATTTCGAGAATGCCGTGCAGGTACTTGGACCAGTCGATAATAACGGCGGTATTGCAGGTTTGACCGGCGAGCGAGGTGCCTCCGGCGCGCGAGAGCAGAGGCGCGCCAAACTGGCGGCAGGCGGCGACGGTTTCGATCACGTCCTCTTTCGATTTTGGGATAACGACGCCGATGGGAATCTGGCGGTAGTTGGAGGCGTCCACGGAATAGAGGGCTTTGGTGCCGGGATCGAAGCGGACTTCGCCCTGGACACGCTTCTTCAGTTCCCTTTCCAGACTGGCTGCATCAAGGGACGCGCCGCCGCGGCGCACGGCGAAGGAGTGGGTGAGTTCTTCGGGGGAGATCAGCGGAGCCGGTTCAGCGGACATGGAACCTCCTTCGGGGCCGGGCAGCGTCAGGCGGCGAATTTTTCGGCATCGGCACGGCGGAACACCAGACCGTTGCCGGAGCTGGAGAGATCGGGGCGCAGCTTGCCGCCGGAGAGCTGCGGCAAGCCGTCGAAAAACATCTGCTCGATGCGGACGTGGTCGTGGAAGTATTCCATCTCACTGAAGGGGATGGCGGCACAGGCGGCGTGGACGTGCAGGGCGGGCGCGGTGTGCGAGGAAAGCGGGAGATTGTTGGCCCTGGCGAGCGCGGCCACCTGCAGGAACGCGGTGAATCCGCCGCAGCGGGTGATGTCGGCCTGGAGGACATCGACAGCACCGGCGGCTAACATGCGCTGAAAGTCGATGATGCGATAGCCATACTCGCCGGCGACGATCTCCATGCGCGCCGGGGCGCGGTCGCGGACGAAGCGCATGCCTTCGAGGTTGTCGGAGGAGACCGGCTCTTCGAACCAGCGAACGTCGAAGCGGGCGAGCATGTCGGCCTGCTCGAGGGCCTGGCGCGGCGAGTAGGCGCCGTTGGCATCGACGTAGAGGCGGACTTTGGGGCCGATGGCCTCGCGGGCAATGCGGACGCGTTCTTCGTCACGGTGGGGATCGCGGCCGATTTTCATTTTGACGGCGCAGAGGTCTTCCTTCGCCCAGCCGCCAAGTTGTTTGGCGAGCTGACGGTCGGTATAGGAAGTGAATCCGCCGCTGCCGTACACAGGTGCGGCGTCGCGCACCTGGCCGAGCAACGTGACGAGCGGGACGCCGAGGAGCCGAGCTTTGAGATCCCAGAGGGCGCAGTCGACGGCGGAGATCGCCATGGAACAAACGCCGGGACGGCCGAGGTTGCGGATGCGCTGACCCATGGCCATGTAGGCGGCTGGCGGCGAGAGCGGGTCCATGCCCATGACGACGCTGCGGAGCGCGTGGTTGAGGAGCGCGACCGTCGCGCTGTCCGCGTAGGTGTAGCCGAGTCCCTGGTGGCCGCCGGCGTGGACTGTGACGATGACGACGGTGGTGCGGTCCCACTCGAGCGTGCCGTCGGATTCGGGGGTATCGGTCGGCACAGTATAGCTGGCCACCTCGAATCGATCGATGGCGATTTTTTCGTGGCCTTTGGTCATCGCTGGTTTGGATTTGGAGAAGAACAAGGCGCGGGCTCCTGGCGCAGCCTGAGCAATACGATGGGGCCAGAGAGAACGTGGGTTATCTTCCGCCGTACGTGGCAAGTGGCATCCAATTCCTGTTGGAACGAGAGGGGAGAATGGTGAGAACTCGAAATCGGTCGGAAGTGGTGGTGATTACGGGGGCGTCGGCGGGCGTGGGGCGCGCGACGGTGCGGGAGTTTGCGCGGCATGGGGCGCGCATTGGACTGATCGCGCGAGGAGTGGACGGGCTCGAAGGCGCGCGGCGGGAAGTGGAGGCGCTGGGCGGCCGGGCGCTGGCGCTGCCGACGGACGTTGCCGATCCGGAGCAGGTCCATGCGGCGGCGGAACGCGTGGAGCGCGAGCTTGGCCCGATCGACATTTGGGTGAACGACGCAATGACGTCGGTTTTCGCGCCCATCAAAGAGACGACGGCGGAGGAATTCCGGCGCGTGACCGAGGTGACGTACCTGGGCTATGTGAATGGAAGCCTGGCCGCGCTGAAATATATGCTGCCGCGCGATCGCGGCGTGATCGTGCACGTGGGGTCGGCACTGGCGTACCGGAGCATTCCACTACAGGCAGCGTATTGCGCGGCGAAACATGCAGTGCTGGGATTCTTTGCGGCGCTCAGGACGGAGCTACTGCACGACAAAAGTCGTGTGAAGACGGTGATGGTGCAGATGCCGGCCCTGAACACGCCACAGTTCGGGTGGTGCCGCAGCAAGCTGCCGCGGAAGGCACAGCCGGTGCCTCCGATTTTTCAGCCGGAAGTGGCGGCGCGGGCGATCTACTATGCGGCGCACCATCCGTGGCGGCGCGAGTACTTCGTGGGTGGGTCGACGGTGAAGGCGATCTTTGGGAACAAGGTTGCGCCGCGGCTGCTGGACTGGTATCTGGCGCGGAATGGATACGAGGCGCAGCAGTACGACGGGCACGAGAATCCGAGCCGGCCCGACAATTTGTACGAGCCGGTGGCGGGCGATCACGGCGCGCACGGCGTGTTCGACAGCCGGGCGAAAGACGAGAGCTGGGAATTCTGGGCCGAGTCGCACTGGCCGTGGCTGGCGGCGGGACTGGGCGTGAGCGTTGGATTGATGGGGCTGGCGTGGCAACAGCTGCGGGGCGGAGGGGCGATGAAGAAAGCGCGGCATACGGCAAAGGCAGCGAAGAAAATCCTGGAAGCCAAGGCAGCGTAAGGGGACCAAGCTAGAGCGTGCGCCCGGTCAAACGGCGGGAGAATTCAAGGAAGACGAGCGCGGCCGGCGAGTAGCCGCCGGCATCGGGCGTGAAGTCGCCGGTGAGGGGATCCATCTGCTGATGAAAGCCGCCATAGCGGCGGATGGCTTCGATCCATTGATGCATGAGGTGAGATAGTTCCGCGGACTTGCCATAGTGCTCCATCCAGCGGGGAGCGCGCAGGGCGGTAAGCGCCTGCGCTGCGCCTCCCCAGGAGTCAGGCGGGATGGGACGGACGAAGCTGGGGTCGTCGAGAGCGATGGACGGGAAGGGATACGGCGCCCAGAAGGCGTGGGGATTGCCGGCCTGCAACCTCCAGACCTCATCGAAGAGACGCTGATCGGGAACATGCTCACCGAGAACGCGGAGCGTGGCTGCGCTGCGCACGCAGACGAAGCGATTGTTGGCGTCGAGATCGTAGAACGCGCCGTCTTTGGGATAGTAGAGCCGGTCGAGGATGAGGGCGCGGATGCGCTCGGCGTCAGCGGTCCATCGGTCGGCCTCGCTGGTGCGACCCAAAGCTTTGGCCATCGAGGAGAGCGCGACGCGCCCGCCGTAGACAGTTGCGGAGAGGTCAGGGCAGAGGCGAGGAAGGCCGGGAGCGGTCGGGCAGCGGCGAGCGTCGCCACCGGGGCAGGTATTGGGCATGTCCTTCCAGCGGGGACTGTTGTCCATGCCGGTGTCGTACGCACAGAAGCCTTCGCAGAGGCCGGTGCCGCG
>JASHRH010000048.1 GCA_030037475.1 Acidobacteriaceae bacterium | reverse complement strand
CGTGCATCTCTGACCGCATCTCCGACTTTAGTCGGATTCCTTCCCCTTTGCCTCCGCGTACAGTACGAGAGTCCCGCGGTGGGCAGAGGCGATACGTGGCAAAGCAGCAGGATGGCACAACCTTGTTCACCCGGCGCGAATTGCTGTCCCGGGCGGCTCGCGGCGCCGCAGCGCTCTCCATTCTGTCTCCCTGGACCGATTCGGCTCAGGCCCTGCTGGCTGCGCCCGTCGCTGACCCTTGCCGCACACGCGAGTCCTTCGACTTCGGCTGGCGATTCACCCGCGGCGATCCCGCCAGCGCGCAGCAGCCTGGCTTTGACGATTCCGCATGGCGAGAGCTCGATTTGCCCCACGACTGGAGCATTGAAGGTCCGTATGGCGAATCTGAGCCGGCGTCCGGCCCGGGGGGCTACCTGCCCACCGGCATCGGCTGGTATCGCAAGCGCTTCGATGTTCCTGTCCCGGATCGAAGCCGCCTCGCTGTACTCGAGTTCGACGGCGTCTACCAGAACAGCGAGGTGTGGATCAACGGCCATTCTCTCGGCAGGCGGCCTTATGGATTTGTCCCATTCGCGTATGAGTTGACGCCGTATTTGCGCTATGGCGCAGAAAATGTCGTCGCTGTGCGCGTGGACAACTCGCGTCAAACCAACTGTCGCTGGTATTCGGGATCCGGGATTTACCGTCACACCTGGCTGCTGCGGACCGACCCCCTCCGCGTGGCGTACTGGGGAACGTTTGTCACTACACCACAGGTCTCGGCTGAGAGGGCTATTGTTCGCGTGGAAGCAACGGTAACCAACGGCCGTGCTGACGGCGCACCCTGCACGCTGGCAACACGTCTGCTCGACAGCTCCGGAGCTGCCGTCGCCGAACAGGAGTCGCACCGCCGCCTTGCGCCCGGAGAATCCTGTCTCTTCGCGCAGGAACTGGTTGTGGCGCGCCCCAGCCTGTGGTCAGTCGACGATCCGCACCTCTACACCGTCCGCTGCCAAATTCACGACGGCGAGTCCGCAGCAGACGAGTACGACACGCGTGTCGGAATCCGTTCGGCAGTCTTCGACGTCGATCGCGGGTTCCTCCTCAACGACCAACCCGTTAAGCTGCGCGGCGTCTGCCTGCATCAGGAAGCCGGCTGCGTGGGCTCAGCAGTTCCCGAACGCGTATGGGAGCGCCGCCTGCAGCTTCTCCGGCAGATGGGTTGCAATGCCATCCGCGCCGCTCACAATCCGTTTGCCGCGGAGTTCCTCGACCTCTGCGACCGGATGGGCTTCCTCGTCATGAATGAGGCCTTCGACGAGTGGCGGGACGCGAAAGAACAGATCCGCGATGGATACCATCTGTACTTCGACGAGTGGCATCAGCGAGACCTCGAGAATTTCATCCACCGCGATCGCAATCATCCCTCGGTGGTCATCTGGAGCGCCGGCAACGAAGTTCCCGAGCAGTCGGACCCGAATGGAGTCGCCACCCTGCGCGGGCTGCTTCAGATCTTTCACACCGAAGATCCCACCCGCCCGGTCACCGTTGCCTGTGACCGCATCGCCTCCGAGCCTCTCTCGAATCGTGTCCGGCCCGAGTTCCTCGCCGAGCTCGACGTTGTCGGTTACAACTATGTGGACCGCTGGCGCGGACGCGCCGACCTCTACTACAGCGTCGATCGCGCCGCTTTCCCGCGCCGCCGCTTCATCGGCACAGAGAGCGACGGAATCGGCGGCATTCGCGGCGATTATCGTGGCCTGCTTCCCATGCAGGGGGCCGATCCCGCTCCCTGGTTTCACATTCCATCGAACCTGCGCCTCGACGTGGAAGAACTCTGGAAGTTCGTCAGTCTGCACGACTACGTCTCAGGCGACTTTATGTGGACCGGCATCGACTACCTCGGCGAGGCGCGCTGGCCCATGAAAGGCGCACCGGCTGGAGCTCTGGACACTTGCGGTTTCCCCAAAGATTGCTATTACTTCTATCAAAGCCAGTGGACCGCGAGCCCCATGGTCCATCTGTTCCCCCACTGGAACTGGCGAGGCAGCGAAGGCCACGTGATCCCCGTCACCTGCTATACCAATTGCGACACCGTCGAGCTTTTCGTCAATGGCAAATCCTGGGGCGTCAAAGGCTATGAATTCCCGCGCGCAGGCATGGAAGGAACGTACGGGAATTACCCTCCGCGCGCCCGCGAACTGCGTACCACTGGAAATCTGCACCTCTCCTGGGATGTGCCCTATGAGCCTGGGACACTGCGCGCTGTCGGCAGAAAGGGAGGCAAGGCTGTGGTGGTGAGCGAAGTCTCGACCACCGGCGAGCCCTTCGCAGTGCATTTATCAACTGACCGGAAAAGCCTGACCTCTGACCGCCTTGACGTGGCGCACGTGCGTGTAGAGGTGCACGATGCGCAGGGTCGCATCGTCCCGGACGCTGACTCCGAAATCAGCTTTTCCATCGAGGGTGAGGGGCGGCTGATCGGCGTGGATAATGGCGACCCAATGAGCCACGAGAGCTACCGGGCCACGCAGCGGCGCGCCTTCCATGGGCTCTGCATCATCCTTGTGCAATCCACTGCGCACAGCGGAAACATCCGCATCGGGGCTTCATCTCCAGGGCTACAGGCTGCCACTCTGCTGCTCACGAGCGCATGACCTCAGTTGTGCGCGGAGAATCACGACAGACAGAGGTTGCAGCTCCGAATAGTCGATGTCACCCGCAGCGGCCCAGATCTGTAACGTGAGGTCATCTTGTGTGCGCCTTCGAAAATGTCAGAGGGCAATCACCCATCCACCTCTTTCCGCGGAACGAGGCGGAGTCATTTGCAGGTCTGTTGGACTGACCCCACAAAATGAGACAGAATTCGTTGCGGCACTTGACTGGGAGAGAGGCTACAGGCAACGAAGAAACGAGTCGGCAAGTACCCGGAGTCGTTCCGGCGGACGGCGATGGAACGAATGAAGGATTGTTCCAGCGTCTCGGCGCTGGCTGACGAGCTGGGCATTCATCGTACCGCCCCGTACCAGTGGCAGCGCAAGCTTGAACATACGGGCAAGGGCAGCGTCAGAGCCACGTCTCCAGTCCGAGAACTCCGCAAGCAGGTGCGCGATCTGAAAATAAATTGATTTTGTGGATCCTGGATGATTCCGCGAGTCGCGTCCCGGTCTGCCCAGCCGTCCTGCCTGTCAAGTTACTTTTGTACGCTTGTGGAACGATTCCTTCGTTCATTCAAAGTATTCACCATCTGATACACATCCCGCGTGACATTCCTGAGGCATCAGAGTTCACCCCCGGGTATCTCTCTGAGCCGATGGCTTCTGTCATAGTCGATGACATTACCGCAGTAGTTACGGGAACAGGTCACCCAGCACGCGGCCGCCAGAGTTTACGCCATTTTTTTCTTGACACAGGAAGCTGCCGGGATTACAAGGTGCACACTTACCAGCAAGCTCCGAGACAGGAGCCAGACGATCCGAAGCATCTTTTCCCTTCTTCAGCGGTGTGGCTGTGCCTGACTGAGGTGTCGGCGCGCGCCGACACCCGAAACGCGTTTGGAGCGGCGCGCACACAGGAACCGCTTCGGTGCTCGTCGCAAGCATTGATCGTCGCAGTTGTGAAGTGGGCCGGGGGCTTTGTGGTGAATGCGACTCCCGGTACGGCGACCATCACCGGCGCCGAAGAGACGCAGTGACGTGGATACAAGTCCGACTGTTATTCGGGGCCCGAAAACGAGGCAGGGCAATCATCAGTTCTCAATAATGGCAACCGGAGGGCAAGTCAATGCGTGGAATCGCAGGGGCAGGAATCGTGGCAGTGATGCTGGCCGGAAGTGCCGCCATCGCCCAGACGGCGGTGACGACAAGCGGCGGCACAGCCAATGCCGTCCCGGTGTACACGGGCAGCGCCACGCTGGGCAATTCGCCCATCTCGATTAGCGGCGGGAACGTCGGGATCGGAACGACAACTCCAGGAAATACGCTCACGGTACTTGGTAATCTGCAATTTGATAAAGCAAGCATCGCAAACAGCCAATATAGTTTCTATTCGGTAGGTTGGTCTGCCACTAATCCTTTCCCGTCCCAAGCTGTGAATACTGACTGGTCAGGTGTGATGCTCCATCAAACATTTGGCAATGGGGATACCCACCACCTCGCGTTCAGTATTTACACAGATAACCAAAACTCGCCAACCTACTCCAAAGCGCGACTCAATACTTGGAGAGATGGTAGTGGGGTCACTCCAGATTTAGAGTTCGATACGAACTCAACTCCGCAAATGACTATTAAAAATAATGGCAACGTGGGGATCGGGACGACGGACCCTGGCGCACTTCTAGATGTAAGCGGCCCAGGAGCCAACATAGACGTCCATGGTAGTTATAACGCCAACCTATCTTTGATTCCTAGTGATACCGGAGCACAGACCTATATCCTATCGGCCCAAGGCGCTGGAGCTGACTTGCCGGCCGGCCAGTTAGACTTTTACAACTCGTCGCTAAACACAAATGTAATGACGTTTAGCGGCAGCAACGTCGGCATCGGCACGACATCACCTGGCGCAAAGCTTGAGGTCGACGGTAACGTCAAGCTCACTGCGAACAGCGGCGCTTCGATTACCTTCGCCGACGGCACAGTCCAGAGCACGGCGTATACCGGTGTGTCCTGCGGTGGCGATTTCGCCGAGTCGGTGGACGTTACGGGGAAGAGAACGCTTTACGCGCCAAGCGACGTGCTGGTGATCGACCCGAAGCATCCGGGTGAGTTTCTGGAGGCCTCGCAGCCTTACTCGACACTCGTTGCCGGGATCTATTCCACCAGGCCGGGATTTGTCGGCCGCCGCCTGACCGGACCGAAGGGGGCTGACGAGGTGCCGATGGCCATGGTCGGCATCGTGCCGACGAAGGTCACGGCCGAAAACGGACCCATCCACACCGGCGATCTGCTGGTGACCTCGTCCATTCCCGGGCGGGCGATGAAGGGCACCGACCCGAGCCGGCTGACCGGGGCCGTGGTGGGCAAGGCGCTGGGCAATCTCGATTCCGGAACCGGAACCATCGAGGTGCTGGTCACGCTGCAGTAACCCTGCCGAATGCATGAAAGGAAAGAATATGCAATCTGCCACTGGTCGTTGCTTGCGCCACACACGAGTTACGATAGCCGCACTGGCGCTCTTTCCGCTGGTGTTTTGCCTGCACAGTGCAGCCCAGGGCTCCACTCCATTCCAGCCAGAACCGCAGCAAAACGACGGCGTCAACCCGTGGTCCACGTATTCGGGAATCCAGGACAAAGTCAACCTGGTCAATGGAAATCTCTCTTTCTGCATTCCACTGGTGTCGCTGAAGGGACCGCAAATGCCTCCCGGCTTGCCACCTTTCGATCTCAATATTCCGCTTTGCTATAACAACAACTTCGAAGCTATCTTCTATGATGGCTATGGTGAAAGCCCCGTCCTGTCGTGGTTTCCCTGGACCTGGGCCACAAACACGCCGCCGATGGGGCCGGGCTGGACACTAACCGGTCATCCGGGATTTTTTGCCCAGTCCGGAACGACGAGCACCGGATATCCGCTGGCGTCGATGCCGGACGGGAGCACCTACAGTTTCGATGGCTGGCAGGGGACCGGCTTTTCGGGCTTGGGGTGGCAACCGGACACTCAAGGGGCTGACCTGTTCATGACTAACTATGACATGGTGGGATATCCACTTTATCTCAAAGACGGTATAAGCGTGGCTCCCTCCTGCACCTCAGGCCCAAGCTGCGCCGGGGCGAATCAATACAACGAGGTTGAGACCGACACCGAGGGCGACACGATCAATTTCACTGCGAATCAGGTGACGGACAGCGTGGGGCGGCAGGTGACCGTCAACGCGACCTCCTCAACCATTGCCTTCACCTATCCGGATCCGAGGGTGTCGGGGCACACTCAGACTGTTACCGTGCAATTCGAAAATGTTGCGTTTGCCTGCGGCAGCGGAGAAGTTGGCCTGACCGTCCCGGCTGGCACTTATTCGATGCCCACGGCGGTGGTTCTTCCGAACGGACTCGAATATATGTTTCAGTACGATAACTGCGGAGAATTGCGGCAGATCAACTATCCGGATGGCGGGTACACCCGATACAGCTACACAGAGGTTACGCTCGCGCAAATCGTTGGTGCGGACATGCGTTATCCCTATCCGGTGAACGAAGTGACACAGAAAGCCGTCTGCCCTGTGCCGGCCGCCGTTACGGCGTACACGCAAGATCAGTGTCCGGTCGCGGAACAGGTGACGCAGTACAGTCCGCTCGCCAGTGGCGATTACAACAATGACCAGAATACGGTGATCGATCCGGCAGGGATCAAGACTGTCTATCAGTTCTCGCAGGCGGACCCGGTAGGCGCGGATGCATCCCAGGCCGTCGAGACCAGCCGACAAATCTATGATGCCTCAGGAAAGCTCTGGAAGACGGTCACCACGGCCTATCTGACAGCTGCCAATGCCAACACATGGTGCGTCAATTCCGCGGGCCAGGAAGACCTGCCAACCTTGCCTGTCACCCAGATCACCACGCTCGACAACGGCGAGGAATCAGAGATCGAGTGGTACTACAACTGCAATATGATCATTAACGGTCCGACAGACCTTATGAAGAAGCAGGAATATGACTTCGGTACGACGGCCGGCACGGTCGGCCCCCTGCTCCGAACCACAACATACGACTGGCTGCATCTGGACGCGCCTGCTTATTACGGTTTGCCGTCTACGGCTTACCCAAATGCGCGGCACATTCTGGATCGCAAGACCAGCGAAATCGTCTACGACGGCAGTGGAAAGATGATTTCCAGGGATCTGTATGTCTATGACAGCAACGACGACGGCACACAGGGCATTCTGGGCGTAACGGAAAAGTGGCGCAGCACAGATGGGGCGATGCTGACCACCAGCTGGAATAACTGGAAGTATACGTACCCGAATGGAACTACTGTCTCCTATGGTTTCGCGAATAATTACGCTGGCGGTGAGAACCCGAGTTCCAGCGCCTATCCGACCACGATCACGACCGTCGCCAATGGGGTGAGCTACGTCGAGCAGCGGCAGTACTATTACGGCAGCGGCCTGGTAGCAGCCTCCTGCGGGAATAACTACTCAGGAACCTGCAAGATCGGCCAGAGCGGCGTTCCCGATTACACCCAGTACACCTACGACCTGCTGGGGCGCGAAACTTCGGCGATCGCCGGCGACGGCGGAGAGACGACCACCTGCTACAGCAACGATCCGGGATCGAGCTGCTACTCGGGCTCCGGACCGGTGAAAACCGTGACGACGAAACTGATCCAGTCCGGGTCGGAGGTCACAACCGATGTCTCCATGTATACCGGCTCGGGCAATGTGCCCATGACGACCGCGGAGGTCAATTCCGACCCGAACTGCTCGGGCGGGACGGTCAACGTAGACACCACGTACGATGCCGATGGGCGGAAGTCGACCGTATCGAACCCTTATTGCTCGACGAACCCCAATGCTCCGACCTCCGGCACCACCACATACGCCTACGACGGTCTCAGCCGCGTCACACAGGTCACCAACCCTGACAATAGTTACTCCACGGACACCTACACGGGCCGCGCTGTCGAGAGCGAGGACGAGGGCAATGGCACGGACCGCGTCGAAAGCATTACCCAGAAGGACGCGCTGGGCAGGCTGATCTCTGTCTGCGAAATCACGAACGCGACCGAAGAGGGTTCATCGAGCACGCCCACCTCCTGCGGACAGGACATCGCGGGCACCGGTTTTCTCACCACCTACGGCTACGACGCGTCGAACGGCCCGCTGGACGCCGTCACGTCCGTCACCCAGGGCGCCGAGAGCCGGAGCTTCACCTACGATTCGCTGGGCGAGATTCTCTCGGCCACCAATCCCGAATCGGGCACGACCAACTACACCACGTACGACAATATGGGCAACCTCATCAGCAAGACCGATGCCGATGGAATTACGACGACCTACGGCTATAACGGCCTGAACCAGCTCCTGAGCGAGTCCTACTCCGACGGCGCCACGCCCTCGGACTGCTTCCAGTACGGCCAGAGCACCGCCGGCAACGGCATGGGGCGGATGACAGCCGAGTGGACGCAGACAGGAAGCTGCTCATCGACCGTTCCATCGAGCGGAGCCATCACGGAGCGAAGCTTCACCTACGACCTGATGGGGCGCACAGCAACGGACCAACAGTGCACCTCGATTGAAGACTGTGGCACCAGCACGGCATCAGCGACAGTCAATTACACCTACGATGTCGCCGGGGACCTGACATCCTTCACCAACGGGCTGACGGGCAGCTCGGAGATGGTATTCATCGATAGCTACAACAACGTGGATGAGCTGGCCAGCATAACCGGCCCGCAATCGTCCGGAGCGGGCTCCAAGCCGAATTACAGCCTGTTCGCCGGCAACAGCTACACTCCCGCCGCAGCCCTCGCCAGCGCACTCGTCGGCCCAGGCATCACGCTCACCCGAAACTACAACGATCGCCTGCTGCCGACCGGCGAAACGGACACTGTCGGCACAACACCGGGATCGACCACACTTTGGTTTAACGGAGGCGAGCAGGTTTATTCCACATCGACAGCTACCCTGACCTTCAGCGGCAGCGAGCAGAGCGAAACAGAGAACGGCAATACCGTGTACGATCAGGGCACTCTGATGGTGATGATCGATGGGTATGCGTATGAGGTCCAGTACGGCCAGAACAGCACGCCATCGAGCCTCGCCACTTATCTGGCCGGCATCCTGTCCTGCGGCCGCGGACCAGGACAGAACGCGACTGCGACTGCGACCGGGGGCACGGTAAATCTCACGGCCTGCCCGGGAGCCAGTGGAATGACCGTCAGCGCCTATAACGCCGGCAGCGAGTTCACCCAGCCCTCCTTTCAGGCGGTGGCCGCATCGCTCACACAGCAGGTGGGATCGGTAACGTTCTCGGGAACGGACAGCAACGGCCAGAGCGGTGCCTTCATGGTCTCCCTCTCCAATGCGCAGCAGGGCGAAGAAGGGATACAGATTTCCTATGGTTCCGGAGCCACTTCCCAGTCCCTGGCCGCTGCCCTGGTCTCCGGTCTGGGTTCTTGCTCCTCCGGCGCCTGGGCCAGCGGAACCCAGAGCGGCGGCACCGTCTATCTGACCAGTTGCCAGGCGGGGACAGCCTATTCGCTTTCGGCAGAGCTGGAAGGCTGCACCTGCAGCGAGGACAATCTGCCGGACTTCACTTTGTCCGCGGCCCCCTCCATCATCTACGACAGCGGCACCATCGCGCTGACGGTCAACGGCACGCAGATCGCCCGTACCGCCTACGGAGAGGGCTCCACGGCGTCCGGGGTCGCTTCGGCGCTGGTCAGCGCGAGCAGCAATAATGGCCTGGTCAGTCTGCAGCTGACTTATCCCAGCGGCATTCCCCAGATCACAATCACGGCCATCGACGACGGGACTCCGACAGACTATTCGTATTCCGTCACTGTTGACGACACCGCGTCCGGATTTTCCAGTCCTTCCTTCCCGGTCGGTTCCTCAGGCAATCTGGAGGGCGGGACGAATGTCCCGCTCTACAGCTGGGCGGTCACGAGCTACGCGCCGGACGGCGACGTGCTGGGGATGACGGACTCCGTGCAGGGCGCGTGGAGCTACACGTATGACGACATGAACCGGGTGCTCACCGCCGATGCGAGCGCGGGTCCGGACGCGGGCATGGACCTGACGTGGACCTACGACCGGTATGGGAACCGCTGGTCGCAGACGGCCACGGGCACGGGCGCAGGCGGGGCCACGCAGCCGTCGCTGAGCTTCAGCAGCAACAACAACCGGGCCGATGGATACTCCTATGACGCGGCCGGCAATCTGCTGTTCGACGGATTGAATTCCTACGCCTACGACGGGGCCAACCGCGTCCTGAGCGTCAACAGCCAGTCGACGGGGTACGTCTACGACGCGGAGGGCAACCGCGTGGCGAAGCTCGGCGCGGGCGGAACTCTGGAGACCGTCTACGTGCTCACGGCCGGCAATGCGCAGCTCGACGAGCTGAACGGCTCGGGCGGCTGGAACCACACCAACATCTACGCTCCGGGCGGGCGGCTGCTGGCCACGTATGACGCATCCACCCAGCCCAGCCCGGGCTATCATGACAACCTGACCGACTGGCTGGGGACGAAACGCATGCAGACGACGGCGGGCGGCAATCAGCAGGAGACCTGCACCAGCAATCCGTACGGCGACGGCCTGAGCTGCACCGGCGGCACCGATGCCACCGAGCAGCATTTCACGGGGAAAGACCACGACACCGAGTCGAGCCTCGACTACTTCGGGGCACGGTACTATTCGGAAACCCTCGGCAGATTTATGACCCCGGACTGGGCGGCTGCGCCCGCAGCGGTGCCCTATGCCGCCTACGGCGATCCGCAGAGCCTGAACCTGTATGCCTACGTGCTGAACAATCCGCTGACCGGGATCGACGTGGATGGACATACGCAACCCGGACCACAATGCCCCGGCTGCAGCTGGCAGGATGAGTGGGCGAACAACAGCGGATGGGAACAGGAAGAGGCCTATGACTCCATGGAGCCACACCCATCAGA
>JASHRH010000047.1 GCA_030037475.1 Acidobacteriaceae bacterium | reverse complement strand
CCCCGTTGCAGGATGCCGGAAAAGAAATTGAAGACGAGAGTATCATCACGCCCGGTTTCCGACGTCGCGCGGCTTGAAGAGCCACGCGGCCCTGCCGGGATTGTTGACGAGGAGCGCTTCAGGAGCATTCTCCCTGGACGCAAATCTCGCACCGCAGCAATTTGCCCGCGTGAATATAGCCAGCCAGCTGGCCGCAGCCCTGCAGAAGGCGCACTTGTGCCATGCCGAAATCCATAGTGCAGAGCGAGATCAGGCTGCCGCCGAATGAACGGGCCACAAAATTCGTGCACAGGCGCACGAGTGAGTACCCGTGTCTGCGCAGAACGAAACCAACCCCCATCGCACGAGGATAGATGTCCCTGCGTATGCGCTTCACATTGCGAAGAAATGGGTGACAAATGGATAACTCCGGCTGATACCACACGCGATACCCCAGATCCAGCGCGCGCAGGAAATAATCCGTTTCCTCGCCGGACTTGAAGACGGTTGGGCACCCGACTCCAAGCCTCTCGTCGAACTGTCCGACACTCTGTGTCACCGATCGACGCAAAAAGGCATTAAAGGAAATTCCGCAATGCCATACCGCGTTTCGGTCGCACTCGCACGCCTCGACACTCCTCCGCCTTGGACCCTGCAGTTCCCCGGTCTCGTCGCGAACCGCTGTAAACAGGATCGCGAAGTCCGTGTGTTGCTGAAACCAGGAATGCACTTCAGCCAGCAGATCGGGCGGGTACCAGCAATCGTCATCGGGGATCGAGACGATCTCTCCGCGAGCGACCGCGAGGCCGACATTTCGTCCCCGCGAAAGCCCCTTCGCCGACCGCAGATGCTGTATTGGCAGCCGGCAATGCCGCGCCAGCAGCGGCTTCAGGCGATCGTCCGGATTCTGGTCGACCAGAATCACTTCGAAATCGCGGAAGACCTGGGTATCGAGAGTTGCCAAAAACCGCTCCAGTTCATCGGTTCGGCCGAGGGTGCTCACAATGAGGGAAATCATCCTGTTTAGCTTTGGAGGCTTTCCGGTGAGTGGTCTGTGCTGGAAAGCGGACCGCCCATCACCAGGTGTTTTCGCATACCAGCTGATCGCGGGCGGGAAGCGAAAACCAGCACGGTAATCAGGAACCAGACACCTGCCATATAGGCACTCGCATAAATCAACCCCGCATTAACCAGAGAAATGCTGCCCCGCGGCAGAAAGAAAATATAGGGAAGGCAGGCGCACAGGTAAAAGCGCGCCAGATTGCCCCGCTGTGCGCCAGCCTCCCATCTCTGCAGGATCCAGCCTGCAACGACGCACCCTGCCGCAAACAGAACAAGAATGGCGCCAACGGCATAATAGATTTCGAGGGAAAAGGTGCTCCCCATCCCGTAACCGGCCTCGAACCGCAGAATGTTCGCGTGAGAGCTGAGATAGTTTCCCAGGCTCTCCGTCTCGGCCGAGCCGATGCCGAGTAGCGAATCCATGCCTCCGAGCGGAAACAGGCTGGCGGCGACCGTATGGATCGGGGGGCGCGGAAACTGGCTGCTGAGTTCCGGCAGCAGAAACGTCACACCCTGCTGGATGAAGAATTCAAGTGCCGTCAGCGAAGTTGTCTGCCCCTGCCGCCATCCTGCCAAAAGCTGAAAAAACACGATCATCACCGCACCGCCCCCGAGCAGGAACCAGCGATTGGGACGCCTCCCTGAGATCGTGGTCATGTACCAGATGGCCACCAGAATCCACTCGCCGATGGAAGCTCGCTGGCCCACCAGCAGACCGGTCAGAATGTAAAACCCTGCTACGATGGCCGTCAGCCGTGCATACCGCCGTCGGCGAAGCAGAACGGCCAGAGCAAACAGAACCGGCAGAAGGTATTCCGCCACCCGAAGCAGGCTGAAGCGGTAGTGCGTCTGCACCCTGTACAGGCCGGCATATCCCGCAGCAGCGAACGTGCGCAGATTGCTGGCCAGCAGGAAGGGGATTACCGTGCAGATGATAGCCAGAGTCATGAAGAATGCGCGCCGGCAGTACCCAAGGGTGACAGGCGCAAGAGGCGGGCAGGTGGAAGGCCGCTCGCGGAAGAATGCAAAATAGCCGCCAAAGAACCCGGCAATTGCAATGCACCAGAAGAGCAGTAACTGAATCTTGATGTCTTCCGGCGCGGAATAGCTGAAGCCAAATGCCAGATCGTAGACAGTATCCTCTCGGGTGAACAGCCACAAAATCGGTCTGCCGAGGTTGAACACAACGGTGGTTAAGAAGAAAAGTCCGATCAGACCTGTGATTCCCTGCTGCGTGGATGCAACCGCAATCAGGATGAGGAAGGCGATGAGCAGCAGCATGACGGACAGCCCGGCGAGGCTCAGGCTGAAGGAAAGCGCGTGCAAAACGACGAACGTGAAAGCGGTGGAAATCAGCAGCAGGCCGATTCCGCGCCGCAGGACGTGCGGCATCCGACCGGCAATCCGCCGCAAGTTGCGGTGCGATTTGCTGCGGATGGGCAGGAGCCTCAGTGTCATGCCGCTCTCCCATCCGTGCGAGGCATGCCTGGGGATCGCCGCGCCAGATACACGATCAGGGTCCAGCAGATCGCCGCCAGCGCGCCATTGCTGATGAGGCTGGCCATCGCCGCGCCGAGCCAGCTGTGTTCCGGAATCCAGAGCAGATTGAGGCCAAGGTTCAGCAGGGCCACCAGTATCTGCGCTGCTGTGCGATATCGCTGGTACCCTGTTCCGGTCAGAGCGGCGCCCATGATGTAATGCACGCTCCGGAAGACGGGCAGCAGAAACAGCCAGCGCAGCACCGAGACGCTGTGCGCGAAGCCCTGGCCAAGAAGGTGAGGAACGACAGGAGAGAGAAGCAGCACTCCGGCTCCAGCCAGCGCGCCGATCAGGCACACGTGGCGGAGAATCTTGTGTGCCTGGCGGACCACTGCGGGTACGCCGTTTTTCGCCTCCTGGAAAAAGCGCGGCAGGGATGCCCACTCCACGGAATAAACCGGAAGCGAAGCCATTGTGATGATGCGAAAACCCGCGGTGTAGAACCCGTTGGCTATATTCATCCCATAGTGACTTAGCAGGGTCTTATCGAAATCGCTGTAAAACGAAGTTGTCGAACTGGAAACGGAAAACGTCACGCCTTCCGCTGCCCTGCGCAGCGTCAGGCGAGGTTCCAGCCTGGGCCTCCCGTATTGCATCGTGACCGCAAACGCCCCGGCGAGCGCGATCACTGCGGATACAGAGGCAAAGGTCACTGCCCATTGCTCGGCGGTGATGCGTCGAAAGGCAAGAAACAGGCCGACCCCTGCCAGAAACAGCAACAGGTTCATCAGCGTGCTCCAGAAAGCGGCCACGCGCATGCGCTGGTACGACTGAAAAATCTGTACTACCGACTGGATAAACTGGGCCAGGAGACAACTGGCAATGGCTACCGGCACGATGATTGCGGCGCTTCCGGTGCTGAGAAAGTGCGGAGCCGCTGCCCGTAACAGAACGACCAGCAGGATTCCCATGCCGGCGGTCGACAAAAAAACGTTGCCCCAATACCGCTGAAATTCACTCGGATCGCGGGTGACATATTGCATGAACAGCATGCCCGCGCCCAGACTGCCGAAAGGAGCAGCGATCCCAGCCAGAGCTACGGCTCCGGCGAAGACGCCGTATTGTTCCACCCCCAGCATTCTCACCAGAAGAATGAAGTAACCCACCTGAAAGGCGTAACTCATTCCCTGCCCCACAAAGACCCACCCCGAGTCGTGCGCCAGCGAGCTCCCTATGACCCTGTCAAGGGTCTTCCAGGAAGTGCCTCTGAAGCGTGATCCAGACATCGAAATGAATCTCCATCTCAAATGGACGATCAGCAGTGCCGTTCCTGCGCCATCCTTCGTAATCGACAATCTGAATGCCGCACCACATCAGGGAGCTACTACGCTGAGGGCGGTAGCGCCCAAAGCGAACTGCGAGAACAACTGCGACCAGGCCAGCATGCCCAGCAGCGGCGAAGGCTTCAGGACCCTTTGCGGCACCACGATGGTGTCGCCGGGATTCATGAGCAGGGCGTCGATTCCATTGCCCCATAGTGTGTTGGCAGCGTCGCGGCTGACGACGGAGCCGTCGGCGCGAATGATGAACATGTGCCTGCGATCGGCGTCCCGGTTGGGACCGCCGGCCAGGTGCAGATACTCGCCGGCTCGCATCCCGGGACGGTACAGGAATGAATTCTGATCGTAGACGGCGCCCACGACATTCACGCTCGAAGGGACAGGAGGCACGACGAAGCGGTCGCCGTTTTCGAGAACGATGCTGGGAAGCACGGCGAGGCCGCTGCTGCGGGGATTGAACTGGAGCACGATGCGTCCGGTCGCACGGACGCTGCGCAGACGGGCAATGAGCGCCTGCTCGCTGGTTTGAGCAGCGGGTGCTCCGGCCATGGCGCCGGGAGATACGGCGGCAGCGGAGATGAGAGCCATCGCGCTGTTCTGCATTTCCATTTCCAGCTCGTCCACGTACTCGTCGATGCGCTGCTGCTGCAGGGCGCGTGTGGATTCGCGCGTGAACTGCGAACCGTAGAGATACGCACCAGGCGCAAAGCCGCCGGCACGGCGGACGAGATCGCGCAGGGTTTCGCCAGGACGCACGGTGTAAACGCCGGCGTGAACAAACTCGCCTTCAAGGGTGACGAATTTGGTTTCCTGCTCGATGGGAACGCGAATGTCAGCCTGGGAGAAGACAGTGACCACGTCACCGGGCTGAAGCGGAAGGTTCTGTGAAGGATCGTGGTCGAGAATGAGGCGGCCAAGGTCAAAGGGAATCAGGCGGGTTTTGAGGGTCCTGGGGTCCAGGCGCTCGATGACGGCGTAATGCCAGTCGATATCGGGAGCCAACGCGCCGACGGTGGTGCGCGACGTGGTGCCTTGCATGGAGGGTGCGGCATATTCCGCGGCAACCGAGGCGCTGGCCGAGCGCGGCTGGGCCGAGGGATTCGCAAAGTTTGGCGCCGTCCCGGATGCATCGGTCTGCGGCGAGATTGAG
The DNA here is from genome assembly GCA_030037475.1 of Acidobacteriaceae bacterium. Classification (GTDB taxonomy): domain Bacteria; phylum Acidobacteriota; class Terriglobia; order Terriglobales; family Acidobacteriaceae; genus Palsa-343. The sequence continues at coordinate 39,440 of JASHRH010000047.1, read as the reverse complement.
GAATTGGCCTCCTGCTGCGCGCCGCTTCCGGAAGCGGAAGGGGCCGTGGAATCTTGCGAAAGCGGAGCGGGCGCCTGGCCGAGGAACTGGGCACGAGCGAGATCCACAGGGCCGCTGGGCTGAAGCAGGGACGGGAAGCTGTCGAGCAGCTCAAATTCCGGCGCGGGCAGACCGAGCTGGGCGCGTTTCCACCAGTAATTGCGTGTTACCAGAGAAGCCTTATCGGGGATCAGGTCGCTGAGGCGCATGCCCTCATGCCAGGCGAAACGGCCGGGATTGGCGGTATTGCCGCGGAGGGTCACGGTCTTCTGGTAGAGGGGCAGGATGGAATACAGGCGCACCAGATCGCCGTCATGCAGCGGCGTGGCCAGGCCAGCCGAGTTCCAGGTGACCTCCATGGCGTAGCGATCTCGATGGGCGTCGATGCGCTCGACGGAGATACGCGTCTGCGAGGCGACGGCCGAGGGTCCGCCAGCGTCCGCGATGGCCTGCGAGAGCGGCTCGCCAGGAAGCATTTCGTAGATGGCCGGGTTGCGAACGCTGCCGACAAAGGCAATCTGCGGGCCGACGGGCGGGATGAAAATGACGTCGCCTGACTGGAGCGGCGCGTCCTGCGATTTATCGCCACGGATGAGCAGCGCGTAGAGATCGAATGTCGTGACGGTACGGCTATTGCGGCGCAGCTCGATGTGGCGCAGAGAGCCGGAGGCGGATGGACCGCCGCTCGAGAAGATCGCATCGACCAGAGAGCTGAGCGAACTGACGGTATAGACGCCGGGGCGGCGTGCCTGGCCAGTGACGTAGACCTGGATGGAACGAATGCTGCCGATATCGGCCGTGAGCTGGAAATTACGGTACACGCGGCTGATCGCGTCGCGCAGATGGCTTTGCAGATCGGAGAACGACAGGCCCGCGACGTGCACCTGGCCGATCTGGGGCAGATAGATTTCACCGGCGCGGTCCACACGCACGTCAGCGCTGAAGTTAACCTGGCCCCAGACCCGGATGCGCAGCTCGTCGCCGGGACCAATGAGGTAACTGGGAGGGACGGGAGTCATGCTCAGCGCGGAGAAGGTGGACGGCACTTCGCGGAATAAGTCCGCGCCGAAGATAGGCAGTACCTCGCCGGTGGTGGACGCCACAAACTTCTGGAATTCGGTGAGCGGCTGCGGAGGAAGTTTCACCGGCGGAGAGGAGCTGTGTGGGTTACCGAAGGGCTTGAGATCCATGTAATTGGAGGCGCCGGGCCGCACCATACCCACAGTTCCCAGGAGCATGGGTGAAACGGCTGAATCCTGGCCGGAACTGAGCGAGGAGCAAAGCGCCGAGTTCGCCAGCAGAGGATCGGAGCAGTCCGTTGAGTTATGCTGGCTTTGAACGGCCGAACTGCCCGAACCAAGAAGGTCCTGATCCGGCAGATTCTGGGCGCGAGCCGCAGGATTGGTGGCGAGCGCCAGGACCAGGAGGGCCGCGAGGATAGTGAGGCTGTCCCGGAAACGTAGCGCGGCAAGCCGGGAGGCGAAGACACGGCGCAAAGAAAATAACACGACAGCGAAATTGCAGGAGAGAAAAGCAAATGCCGGTGCCGCTTCCGCTCTAAGCCCAGTGAGATCAGTCCGCGACAAACTTGCCTCATTTTCTTGCCGATCCAGGATATTCTTGGGGTTCCTGATGATCGAACAGGTTCCTCAGTTCACCCAGTTGTGGTCGCAGGGTCCTGAGTCAGGATGAAATGACCTTAGTTGAAAAGTCCTCGAAAGCCCCGCCGGGATTGTAACTGCACGCATCGCAAACACCTCCGCGCGGCGATGAGGAGATGAGTTCGCTTTCCTTTGATAAAGTCCCGGAACCGCTGGAAGTGCCGGTGATCGTCGAGCTGCTGACGCGAGTTGTGGAGAGGCGGAATAAGGCGCTGCGCTTCCGGGTCGGCGAAGAACGCATGGTAAGGGACGCGAGTTCCTGGGCGATGTCCGCACTGCACAACGGGCGGGCCAAAGGGCTTTCGAGGAAGTCAGCGGAAAGCACGCGAGCGCATTTCCATGGAGTAAGGCAGGAAACAGCCGTTTTCCATAAGATTTCGATGTCCGACAAGAGTGTTGCGTTCAGCATGTATTCGGAATCGAGACATGCTTTTGTAGGTTTTACGTATCTCTCGTAAACCTCTTCGAGCTGTTCTTCAGGAATTTCGGAGAGCAATTCTTCTTCGTCTCGAAATGCGAGGCTTGCCGCGCCGGTCAGCCCGGGCCGCCAGCAAAGATTCAGACCCTCGTGCTGGGGCAGCTTGGGACGAGGGCCCACGAGAGCCATGTCGCCGCAGAGGACATTCCACAACTGTGGCAGCTCGTCCAGCTTGAATCGACGGAGAAACTGTCCGACCTTTGTGACACGGCGGTCCCCGAGTATTGTGATTGGAACACCACCCTGATCGTTCACGCGCATCGATCGAAACTTATAGAGAGTGAATGTCACACCATGACGCCCCACCCGTCGTTGGCGGAACAGGACGGGCCCCGGGGAACTGAGCCGCACAGCCACCGCGGCCAGCATGAACAATGGCAGGCAACAGAACAGCGCCGCCGCCGCCGCGCAGCAATCAAGGCCGCGACGGGCAGGCGACACAACCCATAGGCTGAAATGGTCCATTGTAGTGGCCGCGGTGGTCCCTGGCATTTCAGTTCCCGACAACTCCGGAAAGGCCACGATATTCATCGAAGGGGAGTCCTTCTTTCAATTTGAAGTTGCGCGAGTTCCAGCTCCATTCCCAGGAGCGATATGAAATCGCGCAGCAACCGGATATCTTTGCGCATGATGCTATCGTCCCGGAAGGCGCCGGGTGTCATGCCACGATCAGCAAATTGTCCTCCGCTTGTAAAACCAGGCGGATGCGCGAGGCGGCATTGTCATCTCTATGTGACATCGCACAGACAATTAACCGATAGTCCCCCTCCTGCGCCGCGGTTGCCGTTGTGTAACTAAGGCGCATCGCTCAACCTGAACAACCCATCTCATTTCTGCGCTCAGGCGTCACCGAAAAGACCCGAATGCAGAATTGGCAGCCTGTGCTAAGCGCCTTCGCCATCATGCATGTTTTCAGAGCTTCCCCGAACCGCGAACGGAGTTGCCCGCTAAATGATGACCTCGAACTGACAATTCTTTGACAACTATGCGGAAAGACGGGGCCTAGGCTTGGTTTCACAAACGGGGTGCGTCAGTGCAGTCACATTCTGTGCTGCCGCGCGCTTGCCGAATGCGCCCGATGGCCGCAATGCCAGTCGAGCTTGCCGCACCATTGGTCCCCATGAGTGGCCACAGAGGGTGGGGCATTGATGTTTAGCAGATACGATCCAGACACGGTTTAGCAGGAGATGCCATGATTTCATTCACTTCCCGCCTTCCGATTGGAAAAATAACTGGTCTGATTATGTTCCTGGGAATCACCGTCAGCGGCAGCATCGTCGCTCAAACCTCCAGTGCGATTCCGAACCTGCATATCAGCTTCGACCGTCCGGAGGCTTGGGCTCTCAGGCGTTTTGACGCGGCGACCCTGCCGAGTACGATGCTGCCGGCTGCTCCGGAGGAACAGCGGAGTGCCGGCGCGATTTCGGTGGGATTGGAAACAGATTGGCTACCGACGCTCAGCGTGGCCCAGGAGACCGTCGGCTTCAACGGGACTAAGTTTGAAGATTTGAATAAGGCGCCCGTACTGATCCGGCCTGTCATCGGAGTACAACTGCCATGGAACCTCAGGGCATTCGCGACCGCGCCACCGCCCATCTCCACGTTTGGCATCAAGCCGCGGCTCTTTGCATTCGGCCTGGAGCGACCTTTATTGGAGCGTGGGCGATGGACACTTGATTGGCAGGGATATGGGCAAGTCGGGTCGGTAAAAGGCGCATTCACTTGCCCACAGAGTGTACTGGCATTTCCCCCCGGCTCATCGGAAAACCCCACCGATTGCATAGCACTGTCCGCAGATATAGCTTCGTTGCACTTTGCGGGAATGCAGTTTCAGGTATCGCACCCGCTGCCGCGGCTGCCGAAACTGGTTCCTCATGCCTCTGTGGCTGGCACTTTTGTCGATGTCGCTTTCCAGTCGCACGCACCGCTCACCATTGGCCTGGCGCAAACGCGGCAATGGACACGTGGCGGAATGTTCTCGACAGTGGGCGGCGCCAGCTATCTGTTCACCAGGCGGATTGCCTTTACCGTGGATGCATTTTATGCGCCTCTGGCGGTCAGTCGAACTCAAGGCGCGCCCGTGACGAACGATGGTTTGTTTAATCTGCGGGGGCTGCTGAGTTGTCGCTTCGGCTCCGCGCCGCAACAACATTGATCGAGTATCGGACGAGGATGCTTTCCGGACAATCGCGTCCGGCAGATGAGCGTTAACGCGATGTCATTCAATGGCGCCTCCCAATATGGCCCGTATGTTCTCTGCGGCTGGCATCTGGAGTCGGCCATCCCACTGCCGGAGCTCATGCCATGGGGCGAATCGCAGAAATTGCGCCCTGAGGAAAGCATCCGGATCGAATTGCAGGGATCGCCACTGGATGACACTGAAGACCCCTTTACCAATGGCGAGGATGGCATTTCGCTCCGCGTGAAGGGTGTCGCGGGCTTTCGAGTGAATCCTGGAGCCGACCACGTTACCGTTCAACCGGAAGAGGGCGTGGATCCGCTGTTGCTGCGCGCATATCTGTTCGGGTCTGTACTGGCAATTCTCTGTTATCGGCGCGGCCTCTTTCCGTTGCACGGTTCGTGCGTGCTTTTGGATGGCAAGGCCATAGTCTTCTCCGGCGCGAGAGGAACGGGGAAATCCACTCTTGCGACGGCACTGGCGCGGCGCGGCCATCCGCTACTCTGCGATGACGTTTGCGCGATCGACCTGAGCAATCTAAGGCAGCCGATGCTTCGACCCGCCTTTCCGCGAGTCAAGTTACTGCGCGATGCGATCGATTGCTTCCAAATGGGGGAGGCAGTCACGTATTCCCAGGCGGCACAAGGGCTGAAGGGACACTTCGGCGTGGCTGCCATTCAGTCGGTGGAGGCGATTCGACATGCGATTCCATTGGGGGCAGTCTATGCGCTGGATACGCCTGGGGGAGATCAGGTAAGTCGATCACCGCTCCGAGGCAAGGATGCCTTCGCCTTTATCGAGAACCAGGCCCATCGCGGGTGGATGGGCCATAATCTGGGGTTGCACAACCAGCTTTTTCGTCATATCGCCACGGTGGCCGCGACTGTGCCCATATATCGTCTGGACCGCCCGCGCGCACTGGACCGCCTGGGTGAGGTTGCCCGGCTGGTGGAATCGGCGCATTCCGCAGTTGGCACGCCCAGCGGGCTGGAATCGCGCGAGGAAGCCAATTTGCGGAAGGAGTGCTCACAGTGACTGAAAACAGTTTGATTGCCCGGCGCGAAGGATGGATTGCCGCGTGGGTGGACGAGAGCCTCATTATGATGCATGCCGAAAGCGAATTTTATTTGAATCTCACGGGATCGGGCAGCCGTATATGGGAGTTGCTGGAATCGCCGCGCAGTGTTTCGGATTTGTGCGAGGCTTTGAGCCGCGAGTTTGACATCGAGCCGGACGCGGCGCGACCGGAGGTGCTCGCGTTTCTCGATCAATTGCTTCTCCGAAAGGCCATCGATGTCCGTCCTCCGGCTATGGCATAAATTTCGCGGGCTGTCGTGGAGACGACGCTCTCTTCTCCTCGAGGCGGCATTCTGGCTGGTCATGGCCAGGTTCGCCCTCGTGCTTGTGAGGTTTCCGCTCATTGCTCGCCACATCGGCCATTTGCATGCCCCCGCCGATCTTCGGGCTGATTCGAGCAGGAATCGAATGGTCGCACGCGAAATCTCCTGGGCGATCAACCGGTCTGCCTGGCTTCTGCCTGTGCGGCTGGTCTGTTTGCCCCGCGCGCTGGCCGCATGGCAGATGCTGCATGTGCGCGGGATTTGGAGCCGCATCCACTGCGGTGCATCGCGCGACCCGGAACGCGCGAAGTTGATTACCCATGCATGGGTCGATGTTTGCGGCATCGAGGTAACCGGCTATCCCGAGGCGCATCACTGCGTCGAGATTGGTTTTTTTGCGCGGTGATGGTCTGGCGGACGGTCGATTACCGCGATCGGTACAGTATGCGCTTTGAGGAGTGGATCGCTAATGGCAAGCAATGTTTCAGGAACAAACGGCATTCTAATAACAATTTCGTGACAAATCTCGCCAGAGCCCTGTTGTAAACGTATTGCTGTCGGGACATTTGACCGGCCTTCGCAGAATCCTCTCGCTGGTCGCGATGCTCGGCACAGGCCATGCTATATCGCGAACGGTGCGTATGGAGTCTTCTTCCCGATTCGAGAATCGAATGAAAGTCACCCTTGAACCAGGGCTCCGTCCGGACTAAATCGCACAGATTCCCAACCCTAAAGGAGATCAATCGTGGAAAAAGTGAACCACAACGCCAAAGTGAATCAGGAACAAGGAGATTTCGCGCGGAGGCCCTGGCAAACACCGGACGTCGAAGAGTTGCTCGTGAGCAAGGCCGAGAACGTTGTGAGCGGCGGCGGCCCCGATTTGGGTGTCTATGCCGATGCCAGTTAGCAGTGCTGCGCAGAACCGAGAGCATTCGGTGAACCAGATAGCAACCTCATCAATTCACTACTCGATGTGTTGAATCGGCATGTCTTTTCTCGGAGTCCTCGGTTCAGGAGCGAGAGCCGGCCCAGATGATAGAGCTGGTCTGGCTCAGATACCTTCTTATGTGTCCAGCGGCTCCAGACTAACATTGTGGGGCCGGAAGCCTGACGCTGCTTACGGCAGCCTGTATGTGCTGCTGTCAGGGAAAGTATTCGCAACGGCGGATAAGAGGCGGGAGCTGGGAGCGGAGCCGGCGGATCAGGCGTCGTTCCTGCTGTGCGCATACCGCAAACAGGGCGACGAATTTCCGAATCACATAGACGGCGACTATGCCTTTGTTTTGTGGGATGCATATAGGCAGCGACTGCTCCTGGGCCGCGATCCCCTGGGCAGCTGGCCGCTCTACTACACCCAGCGCGGCAATGACCTGGTTTTTGCCGATGAAATTCGCCATCTGTTGCGCTGGCCGGGCGTACTCGCGCGCCCAAACGAGCGGCATATTGCGCGGTGGCTCGCGCTCTTCCCCAAACCGACAACCGAAACCTTCTTCGATGGGATCTTTCGTCTGATACCGGGGACCACTCTGGCCGTCGAGGATGGGTCCATTTCCGTGCGTCGCTTCTGGCGGCCGGAGGAGACTCCGCTGCTCCGGCTGCGCGATTCGCGCGAATATGCCGAGGGCCTCGTGGAGATGCTCGAGCGCTCGGTACGAGACCGCATGACGGGAACTTCGGCAGTTGGCACGCAACTAAGCGGAGGGCTGGACAGCTCCTCAGTCACGGTTACAGCGGCGCAACTGCTGAATCAGGAAGGCCGCGGGCTCTTTGCCTTCACGGCGGTTCCGAAGCATGCCGTTGAGGTACCAGGCCGGTTCACCGACGAGGGGCCGCACGCGGCCGCGGTAGCGGCCATGTACCCGAATATCGATCACATTCTGGTGCGGCACGGAGCGCATTCCCTGTTTTCCGTGATCGATCTGTTCAATTCGGTGCAGGAAGAGCCAATCTTCAACCCGTCGAATTATGACTGGATCTATGAGATTTGTCTGCGGGCTCAGCAGCGTGGCATAGAAATACTCCTGACCGGCGGGTGTGGCAATTACAGCATCAGCTACAGCGGGGATCGCGCGTTGCAGTCGCTCCTGCGGAAAGGGCGACTCGCAGCCTTCGCACGTCTGGCGCGGGACCTGCACCGCCAGGGCCCGCGGCACTGGCGATCGCTCGTACACGAGATGCTTCGTCCCTGGATGCCGATGCGTGTGCGTTATGCAATCGACCGTCTGCATGGTCAATTCGCAGCCACGCACGAGTACTCGATGATCCAACGGGAATTCGCGCACAAGCACGACCTTGGTCTGATGGCACTGGAGCAAAGCCACGCCAGGCTCGACAGCCGCGGGTTGCGTCTTTTGGCTTTGCTCAGAGCCGACCCGGGACCCTTTACTTCAGGCTTCCGGCAGCTAACCGGTGTGGGCATGTCCGATCCTGCGGGCGACCGGAGAGTAATCGAATATTGCCTCTCTGTTCCTGTCGAGTACTACTGCGAAAAGGGTGTGCCCCGCTCGCTGATTCGTAATGCAATGATCGGGCGACTGCCGGAGCAGGTGCGCACTGAGCGCCGCAAAGGGCTGCAGGCCGCCGATTTCAGCACCCGCTTTGAGTCGGTGCGCGAGGAGGCTCTGGTCGAGCTGGAGCGGATGAAGCAGGTGAATCTGATCGGCCATGCACTCGACCTGCCGGCAATGGAAGCCATGCTGCGGCTGTCTCTGTCGCAGGGCGACGCACGCGGCGGGATGCTGCGCCATTGGCCCAGGCTGCTCCGCGCACTTTCGCTGGGACGCTTTCTGCGCCGTCTGGAGGACGGAACGCTGTTCTCAGTTTCCGAACAGATGCCCAGCATAGCGGCTTCGGGAAATGAGTTCCCCGCGGCCCTGAGCAGTACTGGCTAATGAATGACCAATTGATCTGACTCTGCACCTGTTGTGCGAAATATGATCCGGCTGCTGCGGCAATTAGATTCTCCACCGCACAGAAGTCGAATGTTGAGTGGCCAGTCGCGGCGAATGCTATATCGGTGATGACAACAAAGAGATCCAAAACGTTCTCAGGCCGCAGTCCCGCATTCCGGCTCATGCTCGCTACTTCCTGGCTGGCGCCGGAGCCGTGGCAGGAGCATCAGGATCGAGCGATTCGCTCAGCCCTGCACTCGGGCCCGGACTGGGACGAGTATCTCACTCTCGTCCAGCGGCACAGAACTCCGGTTCTGAGCTGGGAAACGCTGAAGCGGGTGCCAGAGGCAAATATTCCGGCAACGGTCAGGGTGCCGCTGCAGCGGCACAGCGCCGCCTGCCGGATGCAGGCGACGAGGCTGACGTCGCTGCTGATGCAGGTGCTCAAAGACTTCAACCAGGCGGGCATTCCCCTGATCCTGTTGAAGGGCCCGCTTCTTTCGCTCGAACTCTACGGCGACCTGGGGATTCGTCATTCTCAGGACATCGATATCATGGTGGCTTTTAACGATATGTCCACGGCTCAGGCGCGGCTTGAGAAGATGGGCTGGCGAGTGCACCTGCAGCCGACGTTCAGCCCCCGCCATAGTGAGGTGTATTTTGAGATCCATCACCACATAGTCTACTGGCATCCGCTGCACCGGTGCTCCCTCGACCTCCACTGGCGTACGAGATGGGAAACTCGTGATCGCACGGCGAGACAATGGGAGCGAAGCACCGCATCGGCCTGGAACGGCCTCCGCTTTCAGTCTCTGAGCAGGACTGACCTGACTCTCCATCTTTGCGAACACGGCAGCGGCCACGCGTGGTTCCGGTCGAAATGGCTGGGTGACCTCGCTCGTATGTATGCGATGGGTTATGTGGATTGGGATGCCGCTTATCGGGATGGTTGCGACACAGGCTCAGAAAAATCGCTGCTGCAAAGCCTGCGTCTGCTGAAGGAGCTGCACGGGCTGCCCGTGCCCGAGGCTCTGCGCGAAGCGGCTGAGAGCCTGCCCGTCCTGCTCCTTGACCACGTGTCCGTCTGCATGCAGGCTCGGACCGAAATACATCGACTTTCTCTTCTCGCCAGATTCCGTATGATGATGCGCCAACCACATTACGAAGGTTTGCTCCGGCCCCGCAGGTCCTGGCGCCAGGCCTTCGCAGAAGTCGCGTACTCCACTGTCGATTTCGAACTGCTGCGTCTCCCGGATCGCCTTTTCTGGCTTTATCTTCCGCTTCGGCCATTTCTCCTTGCCTGGAGATGGATGCGACATACCGGGCCGAAGTCGCACCAGGAGATTAACTTAGCAGAATCCAATGATAAAGCGCACCGGCTTACGCAACCAGCCTGGGAATCGCATCTGGAATGAGTCTCAACTGAGATGAAATGTGATGCAGGTACCTGATGGAGATCAAACAGCGTGAAACATAGAGTTACACATGGTCGAAACCGGATGCTGAGGGCATGTATTTGTCTCTGTCCGATTTTGTTTCTGTTGAACATATCCGCCAGAGCGCAGAAGTCAAGCATAGACATAACATTCGATCCAGCGAGCACCTCAATTCATTGGACGCTCGGTGCTGTTTTGCATACCGTTCATGGCAGCTTCAGACTGAAGAGCGGCTTTGTTCATCTTGATCTGAAAACCGGCGAGATGACGGGGCTGCTCGACGTCGATGCCACAAGCGGAGAAAGCGGAAATACTGCGCGAGACCAGAAGATGCACCAAAACATTCTCGAGAGTTATAAATATCGAGAGATAACTTTCCGCCCGGTACACCTAAATGGCGCTTTTGATCCGGACCACGCACAGACGCTGACCATCGATGGTGTTCTTAATTTACAAGGACAGGATCATCCTTTGCAGGTGACTGTTAACCTTCACCCGACACCGGGCGCAATGTCTGTCGTTGCGAAGTTCGATGTACCTTATGTTCAATGGGGACTGAAAGATCCAAGCACTTTCGTGCTGCGGGTGAGTAAAGATGTATCGATTGATATCGACGCTACTGCGCAGATAAAGCCATAGTGCATGGCTCTCAGTATCTCTGGGACATCCGGACATGGAAACTAAAAATATCAGACAGGATCTGACCTGGATATAAATGAATACCGAAACACCTGTTTCCGACTTCGAGCAGTCGCCCAGGACTTCCCCGCGACCGCTGGGGACTGATGTTTCAGGCGGCTGCGATCAGCATGAAGTCTCTATGCTCGACCTGGTTCTCGTCGTCGCGAGGCGGCAGAGGACAGTTGCATGGGTGACGGCGAGCTGCGTACTGGTGGGTATCCTTCTCGCGTTTCTCACCCCGAAAGAGTACACCGCGGAGGTCGTCCTGCTTCCCCCGCAGCTGGAATCGTCTTCTCTTTCGGCAGCGTTCGGCTCCGAGATGGGCAGCCTGGACGCGCTGGCAAGACTGACCGGCGGCGGCTTCGGAATCAGAAATCCGATTGACATGTGTGTTGCCATGCTGAAAAGCCAAACCGTCGAGGATGGTATGGTGCAGCGTTTCGGCTTGATGCGCGAATATCATAAGAAGCTCCTTTCAACGGCACGCAGGCAATTTGAGGATCACGTCACGGTCAAAGGCGACGGCAAGGACGGGCTGATCCATGTCTCGGTCGAGGACCGGAATGCACAGCGCGCCGCCGAGCTGGCCAATGGCTACATCGATCTATTTCGGGATCTTTCGCAGCACCTGGCGATCACGGAAGCGGGACAGAGGGCTCAGTTCTTCCGAGGGCAGCTCGAGCAGGCGAAAGACAAGCTTGCGGATGCGGAAGTGTCTCTGGAGCAGATGGAGGAAACCTCGGGCGTGATCGAGCCCACCAGCCAGGCGCGTGCGCTGATTGATGCTGGCATTACTCTGCGTGCCCAGATTGCAGCCAAGGAGGTTCAGATTCAGGCTTTGGAGACCTTCGCTACCGGCGAAAATGCCCAGATCATCGAGGCACAGCAGGAACTGAAAGGCCTCCAGGACCAGTTGGCAAGTCTGGCCGGCTCGCAGCAGAACCCCAATTCCCTGATCATACCCAAAGGCATGGTGCCTCAGGCCAGCCTGGAGTACGTGCGTCGGCTGCGCGACGTCAAATATTACGAAACGATCTTCGAAGTGCTGGCGCGGCAGTACGAGCTGGCCAGACTGGACCAGGCGAGAGAAGGCGCGCCGATTCAGGTGGTGGATCCGGCCATCGTGCCGGACCACAAGTCGTCTCCGAAGCGCCTCCTCATCCTCTTCGTCGCAACGATATTGGGACTCATCCTGGGTGTTCTCACAGCGCTGTTGCAGGATAGCTGGAAATCCATGAAACAGGATCCCGAGGTCGGCTCCAAAATCGCCTCCATCAAAGCAGAGCTGCGTGGCGGCATCGGAAACGTGAAGTGAATCGCCTGTAACGCAAAGCGTTCTCCGGCCGATCTGACCGGACACTCTAAGCAGCAACGCAATTTTGCTGGCCTGGCGCACTCTGTTGATCATGCGTGATGGGAATCGAGGCAACGCAGAGTGCGCACGACTGGATCGCCGGTCAGCCCGTTTGAACGAAGCCGCTTTGCGGCGGACGCATTCGCATGCTGCGGCGCTGGCGTTTGTGGCCGACGAGCAGGCTGGGGCGCAGAGAAGGAGAACTTATCTGTGACCCATCAGCGTCAGCTCATGATTGAGGAGTTACGGCGGCGTAACTTCGCCGATTCAACCATCCTGTCCTGCGTCCATGGCGTGGAACATTTCAATTCAGTACTTCCATCGTCGTCCCGTTCAGCTTGGTCCCGGCCACATCCGGCAATACCAGGCCATGCTTTTCAGCAAGCTGAAGTACAGTTCCAGCATGACGACGCTGCGGCTGGCATCTCTCCGCTTCTTCTGCATCAAGGTTCGCTGAGACACTCTCTCCGAAAAGGCGATCCGCCTTCCGCGGATTCTCACCCTGGAGGGCAACGCACCGGCAGGGTAATTTGCCTTTGGCTCGGTTAGACTCTTTCTGTCATCCTTATGCCCGTTTCTCCAGGCGATAAACTCGGCCCGTACGAGATCCTCTCCTCCATCGGGAGTGGCGGCATGGGCGAGGTGTACCGCGCCCGCGACACCAGGCTCGGTCGCGAAGTCGCTCTCAAAGTCCTGCCCGCCGCCTTCGCCGCCGACACGGAGCGCATCGGCCGCTTCGAGCGCGAAGCCAAAGTCCTCGCTTCGCTCAACCATCCCAACATCTGCACCCTTTACGGCCTCGGCGAGCACGAAGGGCTGCCGTACATCGCCATGGAGATGCTTCAGGGCCAGACGCTCAGGGAACATCTCTCGGCGTCCTGTGACCGCTCGGGAAAGGTGACTCCGCCGATGCCGATAACGGTTCTGCTCGACCTCGCCGTTCAGATCGCTGACGCGCTCGACAGCGCGCACCAGCGAGGCATCACGCATCGCGACATCAAGCCGGCCAATATCCTCATCACCGACCGCAGCCAGGCCAAAATTCTCGACTTCGGTCTCGCGAAGTTCGCGCCGTCCAAAGACGCCTCCTTCGGCCAGTTCGCGGCGCCGACAGTCACCGGAAGTCCCGAAGAAGCGCTCACCAGCCCCGGAACCGCCATGGGCACCATCGCCTACATGTCGCCGGAGCAGGCGCTCGGCCAGGAACTCGACGCGCGCACTGATCTGTTCAGCTTCGGACTGGTGCTCTACGAAGTCGCAACCGGCAGGCAGGCCTTCTCAGGCCCAACCTCCGCCGCGATCTTCGATGCGATTCTGCACCAGACTCCACCGCCGCCGGTTCAGTTGAACGCTGTGCTTCCCAAGAGGCTTGGGGAAATCGTCTCCAGGTCGATGGAGAAGGACCGTCAGCTCCGCTACCAGACTGCTGGTGACATGCTGGCGGATCTCAAGCGGCTCAAGCGCGACCTCGATTCAGGCAGCGTGGCCGTCGCAGCCGCAAAGGATGACCAGTCGGGGGAAGAGGCCGACGCCGTCGCCGTGCTTCCCTTCGAAAACGCCAGCGGAGATCCCGACTCCGAATACCTCAGCGATGGAATCGCCGAAAGCCTCATCAACAGCCTTTCGCAGCTTGGCCGGCTGCGCGTGCTGGCGCGCGGCGCCGCCTTCCGCTACAAGGGCCAGACCGGGGATCCGCAGAAAGTTGGGCGCGAGCTGAAGGTCCGCGCCGTGCTCACCGGCCGCGTGATGCAGCGTGGAGGAACCCTGGTCATCAGCGCGGAGCTCACCGATGTTCGCAACGGATGGCAGCTCTGGGGTGAGCGCTACAAGCGCCAGCTCGACGACATCTTCGATGTCCAGGAGGAAATCGCCCGGGTCATCTTCGACAAGCTGAAGGTGAAGCTGAGTCCCACGGAAGAGAAGCAGCTCGCCAGGCGGCATACGCAGAGCCCCGAGGCGTACGAACTCTACCTCCGCGCTCGCCACACGAGCGCTCGTGGCGCTCAGGGACTGCTGCAATCCCTGGAATACTTCCGCCAGGCGACGGCTATCGATCCGGAGTTCGCCTCCGCTCATGCGTGGATCGCGATGCAGTACATCATGTCGCAGGTACTCAGCTTGCTGCCTGTGGGCGAGGCAGCCTACAACGCCAGGGCGTCCGCCATGAAGGCTCTCGCCATCGACCCGGATTTGGCCGACGCCCACGCGGCTCTGGCCTTTGTCCATGTATTCGATTGGCAGTGGGAATCAGCCGATCAGGAAGCTCGCCGCGCTCTGGATCTCGACCCAAACTCCGAAGCCGGATTGTGGATCACATGCCACCTGTTCCTGTACCGGGGCAAGTTTGACGACGCCTTGCGCCGAATCGACCGGGCGCTCGAACTCAACCCTCTCAGTGTCTTGTCGGTGTATTACCGCGCGCTGCTCCATTACTATTCCGGCCACTTCGATGAGGCCATCGCGGGATTTCTGCGCGCCCTGGAACTGGAGCCGGAGTTCGTCCTGTCGCACTTTGTCCTGAGCATCTGCTACGCCTGGAAACAGCTTCCGGAAAAGGCCTTCGAAGAGCTGGAGAAAGCACGTGGATTCGCAGTCCCCACCGAGCTCGGCCGCGGAATGATCCTGGCCCTCACCGGCAAGCCGGATGACTCCCGCCGCGTCCTGGAACCCTTCAGGAACGCGCGCGTCACCGGCCCCGCTGCCTTTTTCCTCGGGTGTACCTGCGCGGTGCTTGGCGACCATGACGAGGCCATACGCTGGCTCGAAGAGGCGTACCGGCAACGTGCCAGCCTTCTGGTCAGCCTTGCTGTCCGGCCAGGCCTGGAAGGGCTGAAGTCCGATCCGCGCTTTCAGGACCTGCTGCGGCGTGTCGGCTTGGCGCGCTGGTTGTGAGGTTTCAACAGGTTGTCCATCGGATCGAGAACCGGGAAGCTGGGTCTGCGAAGATTCAGAGTTCCGCTGATCGGTCCCGGCTTTTTTGGACCACCAGTCAGTACGCGGCTGGCTGCGTGCTGACTGCAATCTGAACCCGTCGAAGACTAACTTTCCGGCTGGTACAAAAGATCGGGCAGATCAGGTATGCGTGTTCCGGGCAGAGCTCGCAAACCTGGCGAGCGGATGTTGACGGGCAGTAGACTGTTTGAACTGATTTTCAGGACACCGCACTTGCATCGGCGCTCTCGTACTCTTATCCTCCGGGGCGCGGCTCTGGCCTGCCTTGCGGCCGCCGCTGTGCTGTTTTTGGATCACAGCCATCCATCTGGCACGGACGTAAACTGGGCCACCTACAACGGAGAGATCAACGGCGACCACTATTCTCCGCTGACGCAGATCAATCGCACCAACGTGCAGCGCTTACGCGTCGCGTGGCGCTATGACACAGGCGAGACCGGCAATATCGAGACCAATCCGCTGATCATCGACGGACGATTGTTTGCCTGTACGCCGGGCGGCAAAATCTTCGCACTCGATGCGACGGCGGGCAAACGACTCTGGCAGTTCGACCCCGGCGTGGAAAATTCGCAGCCTTCGCGCGGGTTATCGTACTGGACTGATGGCCACCATGCCCGTCTTTTCGCGGGAGTGATGAATTACCTGTATGCACTTGACCCGGCGTCCGGTCAACCAGTACGCGAATTCGGCGAGAACGGCCGCATCGATCTGCGCAGGGGTCTGCGCCCCGGCGAGGACTACCGGCAGCAATCCATCGCGCTCACCACTCCGGGACTCGTTTATCGCGATCTGATCATCGTCGGCGGGCGCAATCCCGAGACGCATCCGGCGCCTCCGGGGGACATTCGTGCCTTCGACGTGCGCACCGGCAAGTTGCGCTGGACGTTTCATCCGATTCCCCGGCCAGGCGAGTTCGGAAACAGCACATGGCCATCCGGCGCCTGGAAAACGGCGGGCGCGGCGAACAACTGGGCCGGGATGACGCTGGATGCACGGCGCGGCATCCTCTATGTGCCCACCGGTTCAGCCGTTTTTGATTTCTATGGAGCCGATCGCATCGGCAACGATCTCTTCGCCGACTGCCTGATCGCGCTCGACGCGGCGACGGGCAAGCGCCTCTGGTATTTTCAGGACGTTCATCACGATATCTGGGACCGTGATTTGCCTGCTCCGCCGGCGCTGGTAACGGTGGAGCGCGATGGCCACGCGGTGGACGCGATCGCTCAGACGACCAAGCAGGGCGTGGTCTATCTGTTCAATCGCGTCACCGGTGCGCCGCTCTTTCCCATCGAGGAACATGCCTACCCCGCGAGCACTGTCCCCGGCGAGAAGGCATCGCCGACCCAGCCGATGCCTCTGTTGCCCATGCCATTCACGCGGCAGCGACTCACCGCCGACATGCTCACGACACGCACTCCGGCAGCGCATGCCTGGGCGCTCAGGACCTTCGCCACCTTCCGCAGCGATGGTCAGTTTGTCCCCTTTGCTGTAGATAAGCAGACCATCGTCTTTCCCGGCTTTGACGGCGGCGCAGAATGGGGAGGGCCCGCGGTCGACCCGGTTACCGGCGTTCTGTACGTCAATGCTAATGAAATGGCATGGACAGGCGGGTTGACCCGCGAGTCTCCGGGCCAGTCACCGGGTTCGGCGCTCTACCACGCGCAGTGCGCCATCTGCCATGGGCAGGATCGCGCCGGTTCGCCGCCGGCTTTCCCGTCGCTGCAGCACGTGACGGAGAAGTTCAGCGAGCAGCAGATGGCGGGAATCATTGCGCATGGCCGCGGACGGATGCCGGCGTTCCCGGCACTGGGTGCGAACAAGGTCGCCCTCATTTATGGGTATCTTCGAAACCCCATCGAAGAGCGCGGACAGAACGCAATCATGGCCGGCGGGCCCGGATCGCAATACAACTTCACCGGGTACCGCAAGTTCCTGGACCCCGATGGCTATCCAGCCATCGCCCCGCCGTGGGGCACCCTGAGCGCGATTGACCTGAACACCGGCAAATATCTCTGGAAGATCCCGCTCGGACAGTATCCCGCGCTGGCCGCGCATGGCATGGGCAACACGGGTTCGGAAAACTATGGTGGACCAGTGCTGACGGCGGGCGGACTGGTGTTTATCGCTGCCACCGTTTACGATCGCATGTTTCGGGCCTTTGACAGCCGAACCGGCGCGCTGCTCTGGCAAACAACGCTGCCATTCGCGGGGCTTGCAACTCCGGCGACATACTCCGTCGACGGAAAGCAGTATGTCGTCGTAGCTTCGAGCGGCGGACGCGATCCGAACGGTCCCACCGGCGGCAGCTACATCGCCTTCGCGCTGCCATAACGTTTGGTGTAATGAGCGGATTCCCCTGAAGGCAACAGTGGAGTCGAATCGCCTGGATCCCTGCGGCTCTGAACATCGGGAACGAGGCCATCGAAGAGCTGACCCAGCCGTGATGAGTCGGCGAGGCGGCTGAACTGCTGAGCGGAGGGGGGTGGTAGACTTGCAGGAGTCGGGACGTGGCTCAGCCTGGTAGAGCACTCGCTTGGGGTGCGAGGGGTCGGCAGTTCAAATCTGCCCGTCCCGACCATTTCCAGAATCAACCACTTACACATTCGGAAGCCGATCTGCGATCCCGGAGCAGTCGTACGCCTCGGCATCTCCTGGAGCATCTGTCGTATCGAGATTGCCTCCAGCCCTGATTCTCATCGGACCGCGGTCATTTGTCTTCGGGCAGACCCCTGGGCACACCGCAACTATCTCGAGAGATTGGTGGGAACTAAGCTCCCTCCCAGGGCGTATGGTTCTCGTGTAGAGGTATCGGGTATGAGGATGCGTGTACTGCCGGGTGTGCTGATTTTAGGAGCAATGCTGGGTGTGGCCGGGTGCCACGTCCAGGTGGACAAAGGAAAGAACGGCGAGGACAAGAATGTCCGGATCGAGACGCCGCTGGGCGGAATGCAGGTGCGCTCCGGCCAGACGACGGCGGCGGACCTTGGCTTGCCCGCGTATCCGGGAGCGCAATTGACGCCGGACAGCGACGGGGACAAGTCGGCGGATGTGCGGATGGGATTTGGTCAATGGCAGATGCGCGTGGACGTGGTGACGTACACAACCCTCGATGCGCAGAACAAGGTGGTCGCGTTCTACAGGAACGCGCTCGGGCGATTCGGCGACGTGCTCTCCTGCCAGGGAGATCGCGCGGTGGGCACGCCCACAGTCACCAGCGAAGGGTTGACATGCCACGAAAGCAACTCCCGCGTCCAGGTGAACGGAGTGAATGTAGAGGATAAGAACGACTTCACGCTCCGCGCGGGGTCGAAACATCACCAGCATATCTTCGCGCTGAAGAGCAGCGGCCAGGGAACTCGGTTCGCGCTGATCGACCTGCAACTGCCCGGCGGCAGCACGGGAAACTCCGGTAACAGCGATTGACGCGAATCCTGCGGGGTTCAGAACCCCTGGCGCGTTGCGCCCGCCGCCTGCATACGATAGGTTCAAATCATGGAGTTGCTGTGCCATCGCTGCGGAAATGCTCTGCAGGAGAGCGAGGTATTTTGCCCGCATTGCGGTGCGCCGCAATATGTCGTGGAGGCCGTTGAGCCCGGGACTCCGGCACAAACGGCGATCCGGTTTCAGAGCGAAGCCCACCGGGTTCAGTGGCGGGCGGCGATTTTGTCGGCGTTGATGACAGCCGTTCCTCTGGGCTTGTTTTCCGGACTGGTAGCCACGAGCCTGGTTGTTGTTCTGGGCGCGGGAGTTCTGACGATCTGGCTGTACCAGAGGCGCACTGCCGGGCGGATAGATGGGCGTCTGGGGTGGCGGGTCGGTTCAATTCTGGGGATCGTTGCGGCACTCCTGGCCTGCGGCGCTTATGCGATACGCATGGTGATTGAGCGCTATGTGATGCATGGAGGCGCAGCCATCGATTCGGCGTATCAGGCATACGCCCACCAGTTCCTCGACATGTGGAACAAAGCCAGCGCGCAGCAGGGGGCGTCTCCGGCGGAGGCGGCGCGCATGATGAAAATGATGGCTGGATTCGTGCTGTCTCCGGACGGCCACGCCGCCCTGCAATTGATGACGGCATTGACCATGTCCGTGGGCATCCTGCTGTTTGCCGCACTGGGCGGCGCACTCGGCGGCTGGTGGCAGTCGACTCGAGCGCGCGCGCAGCGCAGCATGTGAGGCGCCAGGCGGATCGGCTGGCTGACGCTCTTGCGGCGCGGGTCGCGGCCTCGTATCATCGCCTTTAACCTTATGTCTGAGCTGCAAACCGACGCTACGCCCAAATTGCGCGAGAAGGGGCGGATTATGTCCGCCTCGGAGATCGAACGGACGCTGGTCCGGCTGGCTCATCAGATCATTGAAAAGAACAACGGGGCCGAGACACTGGGGCTGGTGGGCATCAGGCGGCGCGGCGTTCCCATTGCTGAGCGGCTGGCGGTTCTTATCAGCGGGATCGAAAAACATCCCGTGGATACCGGCGTGCTCGACATCAGCTTCTACCGCGACGACCTGTCGACGCGCGATGTGCGGCCGGTCGTAGCGCCCAGTTCGCTGGGATTCGACGTGAATGGGCGGGACGTGATCCTGATCGATGACGTGCTGTACACGGGCCGGACGATTCGCGCCGCGCTGGACGCGCTCTTCGATCATGGCCGTCCGCGGCGCGTGCAGTTGCTGGTGCTCATCGATCGCGGGCACCGGGAGCTGCCGATTGAGGCGACATTTGTCGGCCGGTCGGTGCCGACTTCGCAGCGCGAGATTATCGAAGTGAAGCTGCGCGAAGTGGACAACGACGATCAGGTGCTGTTGGTGGAGCGGGTTTAGGCCGCGCACAGCGCAGCAATGCGATTCGAAGGAGATGGTGGAGATCAGGAGACCATCCCGCAAGGCGCGCAAGTTCTCCGCCCCTTCCCTTTTTCAGCTACCGATTCATCCGGGGTCGGCAATCTCCGCGGGAGATTTTTCTGTCGCGCAGGTCCGACAGATTCTACTTGCTGCCGATGCGCTGGAACGCGAGGATCCGCTGCGCCGAGCAAGGCGCCTGGCCAAGCGGCGCGTGGCGCTGCTGTTTTATGAGGCGAGCACGCGGACGCGCACCTCATTCGAACTGGCGGCGAAGGCGCTCGGCGCCGATACCACCCTGGTCAGCTCGCTCTCGTCGAGCATCGAGAAAGGCGAGTCGCTCAGGGATACCGGCATCACGCTGAAAGCGCTGGGCGCGGAATGCATCATCCTGCGCAGCCCGTATTCAGGCGCGCCGTATCTGCTGGCGCAAGCCACAGGACTGCCGGTTCTGAACGCCGGAGACGGCATGGCGGAGCATCCATCGCAGGCATTGCTGGATCTGCGAACGATCCTGCAACTGCGGGGGATTCGCGCAGCGGCGGTGAACGAGAGGTGCCTGCGCGGCATCACGCTGACCATTTGCGGCGACATTCTGCACAGCCGCGTGGCGCGCTCCAACGCCCTGCTGCTGACGAAACTGGGCGCAAAGGTGATCTTTTGCGGGCCCGAGAAACTGCTGCCGGAGAACGCGACCGAAATCGGTCCGGGAATCTCGATTGAGCGTGATTTCGAGGTCGCCCTGCGGCGGTCGCAGATGGTGATGATGCTGCGCATCCAGGCAGAACGGCTGGCCGGCCTGAAGATTGACCTTGACGATTATCGCAGCCGCTATCAGGCCAACGCGGAGCGCATCGCAGCCTGCGCGCCGAAGGCTCCGGTCCTGCATCCTGGGCCGATCATTCGCGGCATGGAGATCACGAGCGAAGTCGCGGATGGTCCCCGGTCGGCCATTGCGGCGCAGGTTGCGAACGGTGTGCCGATCCGAATGGCGCTGCTGGCCCGAGCGCTGAAAGGCGGCCGGCGATGAAGGCGCTTCTGATTCGCGGCGGTCGCGTGGTCGATCCGGCCAGCGGCCTGGATGCGAAGCGCGACGTGCTGCTGCGCGAAGGGAAGGTCGCGGCGGTCGAGAATCCGGGACAAATCCGCGCGGCGGATGCCGAAGTGTGCGACGCCAAAGGACTCGTAGTCGCACCGGGATTGGTGGATATTCACGTGCATCTGCGCGAGCCTGGCCAGGGCTATAAGGAGACGATTGCCACGGGAACAGCCGCGGCCGCGGCAGGCGGATTCACCAGCGTGTGCGCGATGCCGAACACCGTTCCGGTAAACGACGCGCCGGAAACGACGCGCTGGATGCAGGCGTTCGAGCGGAAGGCCTCGGCGCACGTGTTTCCCATTGCTGCTGCGACGCGCGGCTCCATGGGCGAGGCGCTGACGGACTACGCGGCGCTGAAAGAGGCCGGGGCTGTGGCGGTCACCGATGACGGGAAGCCGATTCTTGACGACGCCATGATGCTGGAGGCGCTGCGGTCCGCAGCAGTGCTGGACCTGCCGGTAATCCAGCATGCGGAAGATACGCGGCTGACCGGCGGCTGCTCGATGAACGCGGGCGCGCTGGCGTTTCGGCTGGGGTTACGCGGCATGAGCGTCGAAGCGGAGTCGAACCTGGTGGAACGCGATCTGGAGCTGCTGAAACAGGTGAAGAATGGGCATCTGCACGTAGCCCATCTCTCGACCAGGAAGGCGCTGGACGCGGTGCGCGCGGCACGACGCGCCGGATTGCATGTCACCTGCGAAGTCACGCCGCACCACTTTGCGTTGACTGAGGAACGTGTGGGGCTCTATGACACGAACGCGAAGATGAATCCGCCACTGCGCGCGGAGAGCGATCGCGCGGCGATGGTCGAGGGACTCCTGGATGGGACGGTGGATGCTGTCGCGACGGATCATGCGCCGCACGCCGCGCACGAGAAAGAGCAGGAATTCGATCGCGCGCCCAACGGGATCACCGGCCTCGAAACCGCGCTGGGCCTGGCGATTTCGATCCTGCACATCCGCCACAAAGTGCCGCTCGCTGGCGTGCTGGCTCTGCTGAGCAGTCGCCCGGCGCAGGCGATGGGGCTGAAGCGCGGAACTCTCGCGCCCGGCGCAGCCGGCGATGTCGTGGCCTTCGATCCGGCTGACAAGTGGGTCTTTCGCGCCGCGGAGTCGCGATCGAAGTCGAAGAACACGCCGTTCGACGGATGGGAATTACAGGGCCGTGTGCGGCTGACAGTGAGTGAGGGACGTGTGGTATTTCGCCGCTAGCGGTGCAGGTTCTTTTTTCGTGCTGATCGCCTGAGTTTCCCGGCGCGACGCTGCCTCTTCGCGGACGGCGGAGCGGGCTGCGCCACTGCCCTCTCGCGGCGTGGCTTCTTCTTCGTTTTTTGCGCTGCATGACCGCGCTTCTTCGCCGGCGCCGATTCCTCTTCATCCGGAATGGAGAACTGCAGCCGCTTCTCGACCGCATCCACCCGATCAAGCACGACCTGAACGCGTTCGCCAACGGAGAACTTGCGGCCCCGGCGGTCGCCGACGATCTGCCGCGTGTTTTCGCGATAGGTGTAGCGGTCGTTGTCGAAGAGGCCGAGCGTGTGGATGGGCACCAGGCCTTCGACAAACAGATCGTCGAGCTCGACGAAGAGGCCGAATTTCGTGGCGTTGAGGATCATGCCGCGGAAGATCTCGCCGACGCGATCGCGCATGAACTTGATCTTTTTCCACTCCACCAGCTCGCGTTCGGCATCCGCGGCGCGGCGCTCGTTTTCGCTGGATTCCCGGGCGATTGCAGCGAGGTCGGATTCGGCGATCGGCGCAAACGGCGGTGCTGCTGCGTCGCTGCGCAAGCGTTGCTCCGGCGCGAAACTCGCCCCGCTCGACGCGAAGTCGCCATGGCCGCTCACGCCCGAGTGCAGCAGCGCCTTCGCAATGCGATGAACGATGAGATCGGGATAGCGGCGGATAGGCGAAGTGAAATGGGTGTAGCAGCGCGCGGCCAGAGCGAAGTGGCCCCCATTCTTCTCGCTGTAGCGAGCCTGACGCAGCGAGCGCAGCATCAGGTAAGACAGGATGCGTTCCTCGGGCTTGCCGGCGATTTTCTCGGTCAGCTTCTGATACATCCGCGGCGTCACCGGGATATCTTGCGGCACCTCATAACTCCGCGGTGCGCGGCCGCCGTGGCGTTGTTCGCGGCGCTCGCTGCGCATGGTGAAGGTGCGAACGGGCAGGCTGCCGATGCCGAGCGAATAGCCGAAAGCCGCGGCGATCTCTTCAAATTCGACCACGCGGCGGGGTTCGGGCTTCTCATGGATGCGATAAAGCGAGGGGACGCCCAGGTTCTCGATCCACGAGGCCACGCACTCGTTCGCTGAGAGCATGAACTCCTCGATGAGTCGGTGCGCCCAGTTGCGCTCGGTGCGGGTGACGGACTGCATAGCGCCAAATTCGTCGAACTCGATCAGCGGCTCCGGCAAGTCGAAATCGATGGAACCGCGACGTTCGCGCTTGCGGTTCAGGATCCGCGCCAGATCGAGCATGCGCTCGAATTCCGGAACAAGGGGGGCGAACTCAGCGCGCAGGGATGTGTCGCCATCGAGGATGGCGTGGACCTGGGTATAGGTCATGCGCCGGGCCGAGCGGATGACGCCTTCGCAGATCTCGTAATCCAGAATCTCGCCCTGTGGATTGATGCGCATCAGGCAGGAAAGCACAAGGCGGTCTTCGCCCGGGCGCAGACTGCACAGGTCCGTCGAGAGCTCCTGCGGCAGCATGGGGATGGCGCGATCGGGAAAGTACACCGAGGTGCCGCGCAGGCGGGCTTCGAGGTCCAGCGCGGAATCGGGCCGAACATACTGCGCCACGTCGGCGATGTGCACCTGGAGTTCCCAGGTGCCATTCTCGTCATGCCGCACCAGAACGGCGTCGTCGAAATCGCGGGCGGTTTCGCCGTCGATAGTCACGATGGGAAGGCTGCGGAAATCGCGGCGAGCGGCCACAAGAGCGGGGTCGAGATGCGCGGCGCGGCGGGCCTCGGCGAGAACAGCATCAGGAAATACGCGGGGCAGATGGTGTTTGCGGATGACCATTTCAACGTCCACGCCAAAATCGTCTTCCGCGCCCAGGATTTCCAGGATGCGGCCGCGAGCAGCGCGCGTGGGCGTTGGCCAGTCAGTGATTTCCACGTCGACGATGAGACCTTCGAGGTCCTGATGACGCGCAGCTGCGCGTGCTTCAGTGCCCAGAATGCGATGCGGAGTCGGGGCAGCTCCGGAGAGCGGCAGTTCCTGGCCGAAAGGGATAACGATAGGCTGCGTCATCCGCTCGTCGAAGGGAACAACCAGATTGCCGCCACGTTCGGAGTCGCGGCGGGAATAATGAAAAATGCCGACGACCGTTGGATTGCGGCGGGTGAGGATCCGCAGGACGCGTCCAGAGCGGCGAAGACCGCCGCGACCGAAGCGCGGTGGGGCAAGCTCGACAAGGACCTGATCGCCCTGCATGGCGCCGCCGATTTCGCGGGCGGGAATGAAGATGTCTTCGTCGATCGTGGTGGATGCGCCGGGAGCAGGCGAATTGGGCCGGACAAATCCGTAGCCGTCGCGGTGCAGATCGAGACGCCCAGCCACCAGGTTTTCGGCATGGTGCGCTTCGGAGCGCTTCTCGATGCGTCTTTCGCTGCGGTGTGCTCTGCTTTCGGAGGTTTCGGCTCGCGGCAAAGCCCAGTGTTCATTGTCAATCTGCACGAGCTGGCGCCAGCCGGCCATCCGGCTGAGCTGCTCACGCAAAAGGCGCCGCTCCTGACCGCCGCCGAGACCCAGCTCCCGCACGAGCTGCTTGTATTCGGCTCGACCGCCGGGCAGGTGCTCGATGTGACGCAGTAATTCGCGGTCGTCCATGCTGATTCGATGGTACTTGAGCCGGCTGCACCCACAGGAACGCGCACGGGCGTAACCAGGCGCGAATGCTGGAGGGGTGTCATTTTCACAGAAGATGTTTAAGATGCAGGTAACGGCGGCGTTTTGCGCGGAGGGGAAAAGACTCCCGAGGGAAGAGGGTCGACGTTGTACGCCTGCGCCTGGAGACCGGAAATCATTGCGGACCAGGCGGTCATTTCATAACAATTTGGAGAAGGAAGGTACTGCAATTATGTGGAAACCCAATCAGACCGGAAGCGGCACCGGGCCGCAAAGTCCCGAGCCTCAGCGGCCGAGCGTGCCGGCAGCCCCGAGTTTTGAAGCGAATCCTCGCCCATCTGCGGCTCCCCCTGCGCCCAGCGCCAGCGGAGAACAGGCCACCATCGGCAAGAGCCTGGTGATTAAGGGCGAGGTCACCGGATCCGAGTCGCTGTACATCGACGGCAAGGTGGAAGGCTCGATCAGCCTGCCCGGCAATCGCGTGACCGTGGGGCGCAACGGCCAGGTGTCGGCGAACATTTCCGCGCGCGAGGTCGTGGTGCTCGGCAAGGTGCGCGGCAACGTCAATGCCAGCGATCGCGTGGACATTCGCAGTGAAGGCTCGCTGACCGGAGACGTGGCGGCGCAGCGCATCTCCATCGAGGACGGCGCGTTCTTCAAGGGCGGCATCGACATCCGCAAGCCCGGCGCGAACGAGAAGGCGAGCGAAGCAAAGCCGGCGAATGCGTCGGTCGAGCGGCCGGTTCCCGTGCAGGTGTAGGCTTCCCGACCAAAAAAGAAGCTCCCGAGAAGCGTTTTCGGTCTCTGCAACAGGCCGAATTATGCCTGCGGGAGCTTTCGCCTTTTAACGAAGGTCAGTCGTGGCAGCGCGCCGCTGAATCTCAGGCTTCCCTGCCCAGGCGATCCATGAGCTGGCCGGGCAGCGAAGATCCACTGAGCTGCAAAACCAACACGGAAACCGCGAGCCAGACAACGGTAGTCCCAGCAAGCCACGCCAGTTCATGCAGACGGCTGGTCGTGTGCATGAAGGACCGGATGCCGGAGAGCGCCGCGAAAGAAATCAGCGCCGCCAGCAGCGCGCGGGCCAGCTCCGCGTACTCCAGCCCGGCGAGCGACACCATGCGCCGCCGATGCAGCAGCACGGCCAGCACCGAGGTCTGGAGAAAAATGCCAATGTCCGAAGCGATTGCCAGTCCTGCCGGCCCCATTGAACGATAGAGAGCCCAGTACACGGGAATGGATGCGGCCGTGACCAGCGTGCCCGCGACCATGGGCGTGAGGGTGTTGCCTGTAGCATAGAAGGCCCGCGCGTAGAGTGCCTGCGCCGACCACAGGCAGAGCGAGATCGAGAAGATGGCAAAATAGACCGCGAGGGTAGTGGAATCAGCGCGGTGAAACGCTCCGCCGCGCACCAGCACATCCACCAGCGGCAGAGCCATGGCGATCATGAAGGCGGAGAGCAGCAGCGAGAAGGCAAGAATCCGCGATACCGCGGAGTTAACGGCACGAGCGAAAGGTGCGCGGTCGGATTTGCCGAAGAGCGAGGCCAGGAAGGGCAGCGAGGCCGCTCCTGCGGCCTGCCCCAGCGCAACCGGCGCAGTAAATACCGTCTTTGCGTACGTAAGCAGCGTAATCGCGCCGCCCACGTGCGAGGCGAAGTAGTTGATGATCCAGTTGTCAGCCGTCACCAGAGAAACGCCGAGCATGAGCGGAATGGACATGCGCACCCATTCGCGAAGGCCGGGGTTCGAGAGATCGAGCACAGGGCGAAAGCGCATTCCGACGCGATGCGCTCCGATGGCGTTCAGCAGGAATGGTCCGCAGAATGCGCCGGCCAGGGCGCCAACCGCCAGCGAGGAAACGCTGGCCTGACGTGCCAGGAAGATTCCGCCCAGTACTCCTCCGAGAATGATGCCGGCGTTGTAAACGAGCGGCGCAACCGCCTGCACCGAGAAGATGCGGCGGACCAACAGCACCGCTCCGAAGACGCCGCCGGCAAAAAAGCAAAGCTGCGCGGGCAGCAGGATGCGCGTGAGATGGGTGCAAAGCGCAGCTTTCTCCGCGGGAAACCCGCTGAACCACCATTGAACGTAGAGTGGCGCCACGAATTCCGCGACCAGCGTCGCGCCGCCGAGGAGCAGCGCCATCATGGTGAGGATGGCGGACATGGCTCGCTCGCCTTCATGTTCCCGGCCCTGGTCGCGGTAGCGGCTGAGGATGGTGATGAAGGTGATCGACGCCGCGCCCCCCACCAGAAAATACGAAACCATGTCGGGAAGCTGGAATGCGGCGTTGAATGCGTCAGCCGCGGCGCTGCGCCCCAGCAGCCAGGCGATGTATTTCACCCGCACCAGTCCGATCAGGCGCGAAGCAGTCACGGAGGCCATCAGCAGCACGGTCGCCGAAAAGGGCGAATGCCGGTGGGACGGCCGTAAAATCGCGAGTGCCCGCCGCCAGCGCGGGATCGTGGGAGACGCCATGGTGCTGGCTCGATTCTAATAGGGGGAACGGACGGGAGCGGAAGGGAGATCTTCCCATGAGGGACGCAGAGGACAGCAACCCGCTGACCGCGTTCTACCGCGATGGCGCGCGCGATGACCGCGGCCGCACGCTGGCTGAGATTCTGTTGTGGGACGACCAGCAGTTGGAAGCTGTTCACGATTTTATTCAGTGGCTCTTTCCTCTGCCGGAGCGAAGTGGAGCGAACCCTTCGGCGCCGTTGCTCGACCGGCAGACGATCGAGACCTTCAGCGCCACGCCCGTGATGCGGGAACGGCTGGGCCAGGCCTTCCAGCGGATGCTCCGCTTCTACGGCCTCGCCTGCAACGGAACCTCGGTCGAGCGCGCGGAGAATTTTCGCGAGCGCGCGCAGAACTGGCTCTGGCCGGGAAACCACAATCACCTGCGGTTGACGCGGATACTGCGCTCGACGCTGCTGCTGGGACTCGGGGCGGAATCGCAGGCGCTTTTCCGAGCTCTGAATGCCCTCTATCAGGAGTTCCCGGATCGAATCTCCTCGCGCGCGCACGCTTTCTGGAGCGATGCGTCGCAAAACGGGTAAACTGAGCACTTCTCTGTAGTTCAATCCTGCTGACGAGGAGATCCCGATGCAGATCCGGCGCATGTTTGCGTTGAGCCTTGGCGCAGCTTTCACCCTCACGGCGTGTTGCCCAGTGATGCAGGCGCAGCAAGCCATATCGATCCATGGCGACAGCGATATCACCCTGCCGCCGCCGCCGGTTGCCGCGGTGCACGTGGTCACGGACGATTACTTCGGGACCAAAGTCGAGGATCCGTATCGCTGGCTGGAAGACGCGAAGAGTCCGCAAACGCGTGCGTGGATCGCCGAAGAAAACGCGTACACGCAGAAGTATCTGGACCAGTTGAAGGATCTGCCTCAGGTGGAGCGCGGCCTGACGGCGCTGATGCGCGTGGAGACGTACTCCATGCCAGCGCTGCGCGGCGGAAAGTATTTCTTCAGGAAACAGCTACCCGATGAAAACCAGGGGTCGATCTATGTTCGCGACGGCTGGAACGGCACGGACCACCGGCTGATTGACGCCACGAAACTGAGTGCTGACCAGAACACCAATATCGGCATTCGGGACATTTCCGATGACGGCAACCTGCTGGTGTATGAGGTGCGTCAGGGCGGCGCCGACGAGGGTTCCATCCACGTGCTGAACGTTCGCACCGGACAGGAGCTGCCAGACGTGCTGCCCGCGGCGCGCTACTTCGGCCTCGGGCTGAGCCTCGGCAACACCGGCCTGTACTACTCAAAGTTCACCCACCAGGGATCGAATGTGTGGTTCCACAGGTTCGGCACGCCAGTGAGCGCAGACCGAAAGATTTTCGGCGGCGAATATCGCGGGCAGCACCTGGGCGAACTGGATCTGGTCAACGTCCGCGTCAGCGATAACCATCGCTGGCTGATCGTCGAAATCGAGCACGGCGTGCCTTCCACAAGCCAGGACATCCTGCTCCAGGACCTGCGCAAGCCGGACGGTGTGCTGGTGCCGCTGGTGTATGGTGTGAAAGCGCACCTGCGCATGACCGATGCCGGAGACCGCTTTTTTCTGCTGACGGATTACCAGGCGCCGAACAGCCAGATTGTGGAGGCGTTCCCCGGCAAGGGAACCTCGGCGTGGAGGACAATCATCCCGCAGGGGAAGGACGTCATCGACAGCTTCAGCATCGTCGGCGGCAGGATGTTTGTCTCGCGGCTGCACGATGTGAAGACGGAGACGACGATCTATTCGCTGGATGGAAAGCAGGTTGGCACGCTGCCCTATCCGGGAATCGGCACGGGAACAGTAGTCTACGGGCGCCCCGGGCAGACGGAAGGCTTCTACAGCTTTCAGTCATTCACCATCCCGCCGACGATCTACCGATACGACACGCGAACCGGCCGGTCGACGATCTTCGCGCGACCGGAGGTGCCGTTCGATTCCGCGCAGTATGAAGTGAAGCAGGTCTTCTACGCATCGAAGGACGGCACGCGGGTGCCGATGTTCATTGCCGGCAGGAAGGGCCTGAAGCGCGATGGCCAGGCACGGCTGCTGATGACCGGTTATGGCGGATTCGATTTGCCTATGCTGCCGGAGTGGAACCCCGAATATGCCTGGTGGATGCAGCAAGGTGGCTTCTTCGCGTTGCCAGACCTGCGCGGCGGCGACGAGTATGGCGAGGCCTGGCATAAGGCCGCGATGTTCGGCAGGAAGCAGAATGTCTTCGATGACTTCTACGCCGCGGCGGAGTACCTGATCTCCCACCGCTACACGTCGCCGGAGCACTTCGCGATCCGCGGGCGCTCCAATGGCGGATTGCTGATGGGTGCGGCGATGACCCAGCGTCCCGATCTCTTCGGCGCCATCTGGTGCGGGTACCCGCTGCTGGATATGCTCCGCTACCAGTACTTCGAGTTTGGCCGGCTGTGGACCACGGAATATGGCAGCTCGCAAAACGCGAAGGATTTTGCGTACCTGATCAGGTATTCCCCCTACCAGAACGTGCACAAAGGCGAGCATTACCCGGCCATCATGTTTTTCACCGGTGACAACGATACGCGCGTGGATCCCATGAATGCGCGCAAGATGACGGCGCTGATGCAGGCATCCAGCGGGAGCGACCGGCCGATCCTGTTGCACTATTCAGTGAAGGGCGGGCACAGCTCCGGTGTTTCGATGCGGCAACTGGTGAGCGACTACGCGGACGAGATGGCCTTCCTGTGGAACGAGACCAGCGGTAAATAGCCACGGCCCGACTCGGCAGATCAGGTCCGCTCTCACGCGTTACTCCAGCAGCGATGCGGTGACCGCCATAGCGGCGATCGCAGCGGTTTCGGCACGAAGGATGCGCGGGCCGAGACTCACTGCCTTCCAGTTTTCCGCGTCCAGCATGGCTTCCTCTTCCGCGGTCCATCCGCCTTCGGGGCCGGACGCAATGCGGATGGTGGGCATCTCGTCGCCGGCGGCCGTCAAAGCCTCGCTGAGTGCATGATGCAGAGTCGTCGAGCGCTCCTGTTCCGCCAGCACCAGGCGCAGCGTCTGCTCCTCCTGGCGAATGGCGGACTTGAGCGGCAGCGGGTCGGCGATGCGCAGCACATCCGAGCGGCGCGATTGCTGCGAGGCTTCCAGGGCAATCCGCCGCCAGCGCTCCACGCGGCTGGCCGCCGCCTGCGCGAGGTGTTTCTCGCTGCGCCGCGCGATCATGGGAACGATGCCTTCGGCTCCCAGTTCAGCAGCTTTCTCAATGGCCCATTCCATGCGATCGAACTTGAAGACCGAGATCAGCAGCGTAACGGGCAGGGCGGGATCGGCCTCGACTTCGGCGATCAGATTGAAGCGAACCTCGTCGCCCGAGATGCCGGCGAGGACGCTGTGAAAAACGCGTCCGCCGGCGACCAGATCGAATTCCATGCCCGGCTGCGCGCGCAGCACGCGGATCAGGTGGGCGGCCTGGCTGCCCACCAGCGAGGCCGTCGCTTCGTCCCAGGTATCGGCGATCCAGCGGCGACGCGTCATGGATACAGAGTACTGCGGCGCAACAGCGAGCGGCGCACGGGGCCGGGAAAGGGAGGATCGTGCGCGGAGGGAAAATCGCTGAAACCCGCATGAATACTGGCTGCAAAAAGCATCGGGGGGATGCTCATCGCATCCCCCCGAAGTGTTGCCGTGGATGGCTTACTTTTTCTTCCCGGCCTTCTTCGCTGCCTTCTTCGCCGGTTTCTTCGCTGCCTTTTTCGTTGCCATAGTTTCTATTCTCCCTTTTCGATGCGAACATCGATGTCTGCAACATAAATGTTGCAGTTAACGAATGTATAGAGTTCCGCACCCGCAGTGTCAAGAGAAAAATTCAGTTTTTTCCTGGTGGAAGTCCATTCATGCAAACACGCGCGAGACCTGCTCGCGAGGATCCGATCACGGCAGGTGTGCGTGACGCAGCACAACCAGCGCGATTCCCGTGATGATGTCGTGCCACGCGTGTGCGATCATGCCGGGACGAAGGCTGTCCCGCGCGAGAGCGAGCGCGCAGAAGAGAGCGCCGTAGACGACGATGGCGATCATGCCCGCTGCGCCTTCGTAACCGTGGCTGATGCCGAAAAGCAGCGAGGAGAGGAGAACGCCGAGCCACAGGCGATGGAGCGGAGAGGAGAACTGGCGCAGGAAATATCCGCGGAAGACGAACTCCTCGCAGAAGCCCGCGGTCAGGCAGAGCGCAATCCACAGCAGCATCTCCGCGCCGTTGCGCGGCGCCAGCGCGGTCACGGCCTTTTGCGCCGACGCGAAGTGCGCAAGCCGCAGCACTCCGGCGATGACCGCCAGGATCATAACGGCGGCGATCCAGAAGATCAGCGCGGCGCCCAGATCCTGCGCCCAGGCGCGCAGGCCGCGGCGAAAGCCCAGCACTTCGGCGAGCGGAATGCGCTTCATCCGGAGCCCCCACCACGTGAGCAGGAACAACACCCACTCCGAGACGATGGCGGTGGCGTAAAGCTGCACGTGATGGGCGCCCAGGCCGCCATGGCGGGTACGACGCGCATTCAGGAACGAGACGCTGCCGAGCAGCAGTACAAGCAGGGCTGTGTGCCACCATGGAGCCACGGCGGCGGTGAGCCGGCTGCGCCACCTGGCTGCGGCTTCCGATTGCGGAACGTGCATGGTTACCTCGCGGTCTGATATCTTCCTCTGTTCCAACGGCCAGTTTCGCATCGAATCATGCAGCGAGAAAAGTTATGGAAGAAATCGTAATCGTCTCCGGTGTGCGCACGCCGGTTGGGAAGTTTCAGGGTTCGCTCTCCGGCGTTTCCGCCACGCGCCTGGGCGCGGTGGTGGTGCGCGAAGCCGTCAAACGCGCACAGTTGCGGCCGGAGCAGGTGGACGAATGCATCATGGGCAACGTCGTGTCCGCGGGGCTGGGGCAGAATCCCGCGCGCCAGGCTGCGATCTATGGCGGTTTGCCGCCGGAAGTCAGCGCGGTGACCGTGAACATGGTTTGCGGGTCGGGGTTGCGCGCCATCGCGCTGGCGGCGCAATCGATCCAGACGGGGAATGCGGAGATCATCGTCGCCGGAGGCATGGAATCGATGACCAACGCACCGTATCTGCTGCCGCAGGCGCGCGCCGGTTTCCGCATGGGCAACCAGGTCGCGGTCGATTCCATGGTGCACGACGGCTTGTGGGATGTGTACAACGACTTCCATATGGGCCAGACCGCGGAGCTGGTCGCGGAGAAGTACGGCATCACGCGCGAGGAGCAGGACGCCTTTGCGCTGGAGTCGCATCGCCGTGCGGCCCGAGCGTGGCGTGAAGGCTGGTTCGCCGCTGAAGTCGTCCCCGTGGAGATTCCGGCAAAGAAAAAGGGCGAGCCGCCGCAGCTCTTCGATAAGGACGAGGCGATCCGGGAGGACGCGAGCCTGGAAGCGCTGCGTGCGCTCAAGCCGGCGTTTAAAAAGGACGGCACAGTCACCGCCGGCAATGCTCCGGGAGTCAACGACGGCGCAGCCGCCGTCGTGGTAATGCGTGCGGCGAAGGCGAAGGAGCTGGGACTCAAACCGATGGCGCGCATCGTGGCGCACGCGACCAGCGGCATCGATCCGAAGTGGGTGATGATGGCGCCGGTGATCGGTGCGCGCCGAGCGATGGAGAAGGTCGGATGGTCGGTCGGCGACATTGATCTCTTCGAGGTGAACGAGGCCTTTGCGGCGCAGGCGCTTGCCGTGCTGCGCGAGCTGGGCATTCCGCTCGACAAGGCGAACGTGAACGGCGGTTCGGTAGCCATCGGTCACGCCATCGGCTGCAGCGGCGCCCGTGTGCTGGTGACCCTGATGCACGAGCTGATCCGGCGCGGCGCGAAGCGCGGCCTGGCGGCGCTGTGCCTCGGCGGAGGCAACTCCGTGGCCATGGCGGTCGAAAGGGTCCAGCGTTGATTCCGAATCCAACCGAGCGCTTTACAGGTCGCGTCGAGAGTTACCGGCGGTATCGGCCGGGGTATCCACCCGAACTGGTGGAGTGGCTGCGGACCGACTGCGGACTGAGCAATGACGCGACGGTAGTAGATGTCGCGGCCGGGACGGGCCTGCTGACCGAAATCCTTCTGGCGGCGGGGTTCGCGGTGACTGCGCTCGAGCCGAACGACGAGATGCGCGCGGCCTGCGCATCGCTCGGGACGAAGTACCCAAAGCTGCGTTGCATCGCCGGCACAGCCGAAGCAACCGGCCTTCCCGATGCCTCGGCGGACCTGATCACCGTCGCGCAGGCGATGCACTGGTTCGATCTGGAGCGAACGCGGGCCGAGTTTGCGCGCATTCTCAAGCCCGGAGGCGGCTGCGCGGTGATCTACAACAACCGTCGGCTCGGCGGCGACGCCTTCCACAACGGTTACGAGCGCCTGCTGCGCGAGTTCGGCATCGACTATATGAACGTCAAAGAGCAGCACGTCGGCCGCCGTCGGCTGGCGCAGTTCTTTGCGCCGGAAGAGATGCACTGCCACGTCTTCCCCAACGCGCAGTCGCTGACGCTGGGCGCGCTGGAAGGGAGGATTCTCTCCTCGTCCTATATTCCACAACCGGGGCATCCGCGCTTCGCGGAGATGCAGGCGGCGATCCGGCAGCTCTTCACGGAGACGCAACAGAACGGCACCGTCACCATCCAGTACGACTGCGTGGCGTGCTGGGGCCGGCTCAGCTAAGTTGCGCTCGATGCGTAATCCTCAGCACTCAATCACATTCAGCGCTAATCCCGCCAGCGACGTTTCCTTATACCGGCTCTGCATGTCGAGGCCGGTGAGATACATCGTTCGGATCACCTGATCGAGC
Organism: Acidobacteriaceae bacterium; assembly: GCA_030037475.1. Lineage (GTDB taxonomy): Bacteria > Acidobacteriota > Terriglobia > Terriglobales > Acidobacteriaceae > Palsa-343. The sequence continues at coordinate 5,319 of JASHRH010000047.1, read as the reverse complement.
GAAATCTTGTGGCCTTCGGTTTCGTTCATGGCGATGCGGCAAGCCTGGACGGCCTTGACCGCGCCCATCGCGTTGCGCTCGATGCAGGGGATCTGGACGAGGCCCCCGACGGGATCGCAGGTCATGCCGAGGTTGTGCTCCATGCCGATTTCGGCGGCATGCTCCACATGATCGTTGTTGCCGCCCAGCGCAGCGGCCAGGCCGCCGGCGGCCATCGAGCACGCCACGCCGACCTCGCCCTGGCAGCCTACCTCGGCGCCGCTGATGGAGGCATTCTCCCGATACAGCGCGCCAATGGCCGCGGAGGTGAGGAAGAAACGCAGGATGCCGTCCTCATCCGCGCCGGGAATGAAATCGAGATAGTAGCGGGCGACAGCAGGGATGACGCCGGCAGCGCCATTGGTGGGCGCCGTCACCACGCGGCCTCCCGCGGCATTCTCCTCGTTCACTGCCATGGCGTAAATGGTGACCCAGTCGAGCGGCGCAAGCGGATCCGAACTCGGAGCCGCGGCGCTCGATCCCTTCTGACGCAGACGTTCGGCCAGGCGCGGCGCGCGGCGGCGTACGGCAAGCCCGCCGGGAAGAATGCCTTCCGTGATCATGCCGCGCTCCATGCAGCCCTGCATCACGGACCAGATGCGCCGGATCCCGGCGCGGACCTCCTCCGCCGGGCGGATCGCGGATTCATTGCCGAGCATCAATTGCCAGATGGCGAGCCCTGCGGTCTGAGCCTTCTCGAGCAGCTCGGCGGCGCTGGAAAACGGATACGGCAGGGCAAGTTCCGCAGCTTTACCACCAGCCGCACTCTCAGGCTTCTCGCCGTCCGCGACAATGAAGCCGCCGCCGATAGAAAAGAACGTGTCGGTGCGGAGCACCTGGCCCGCCGTATCAAAGGCCGTGAAGCGAACGCCATTGGGATGGTGAGTCTTTGCGCCGGGAGGAAGCATCTGGTCGCGGTGCAGGAACAGGTGGTCGGGTTCCCGAAAGGGAATAGGATGGCGACCGAGCAGCGAGAGCTTACCGGAAGCGCGAATCTCCCCGAGCTTCGGTTCGATCGTGGCGGGGTTGATCGTCGCAGCCTCTTCGCCGCTGAGGCCGAGGAGGATGGCGCGGTCGGTGCCGTGGCCTGATCCAGTGAGAGCGAGTGACCCATAGAGGTCGACCTGAACCTTTGCCGTTCGCAGAAGGACACCGGATTCTTCCAGTTCAAGAGCGAAGCGGCGAGCGGCACGCATGGGACCCATGGTGTGGGAGCTGGAGGGTCCAATGCCGATCTTGAAGAGATCGAACAAGCTCGTCGTCACCGGACGATTCTACGGCGGGGCAAGCTACGCGGTACAGCCTGCCTGGATGTCGCCGGCCTGAGAAACTGGAAGAGAGCAGGTCACGAAGCTTCAGGCCGTGTCCTTGGTATTCTGTGTGGGGAAATTTGGGCTGTGATCGGCACTTGTTCCAGGAAATGGCTCGCTGTTGCTGTCGGTGTGATGCTGCTGGCGTCGCTGCTGGCCTGCTCCAGGGCGCCGCAGGCGGCGGCCAGAATGGAAGCGGCGGCGAAGGCGCGCGAAGCGGCCATGCAGAACGAGCGGGCGCAGGCTTCCGCGCTGGACGGCGACCGGCAGGAGCTGGAAACGATTCCGCTGCCCTCGAAGGGCGTCTACGAAGCAATCCATGCACGGGCGAGCTGGCAGAATCCGTTCCTCGTGGTCACAAAGTCGACGGTGAGCCTGACCATGCTGTATCCGGACATGGGGCCGGCGCGCGCCCCGGGAGACGCGTTCCTCCGCCCGGAGGCGGCGCGGCGGGAACGGCTGGAGCTGCGTCTGAGCGAATTGCCGCAGGCACTTTCGGCGCTGCCGCAGAATGTGTGGCCGTACGGGCGTGTGATCGCGGTGGAGGACGATCCGACCGCGCCGAAGCAGGACAAGCCACAGGTCCGGCGAAATGAAGAAGCCACGCTGCAGATCCTGAACAACCTGGGCGTAGTCGCCTGCGAGTGGCCGGCAAACAGGCAGTAGGGATCGCCACTTGCGATCGAAACTGCCGCGTTGCTCAAAAGATCGCGGCAGGACCCACGGCTTACTGCGACGGCAGCATGAGCTTGTCGTACAGGCCGCCGACGATGGCCCCCACGATCAACGTAGCCAAAACTGCGTAACCAGTTTCAATGGCGAACAGGTCATGCGGTAGTCTGACGATGCCGGACCAGTTCGTTGCCACGAGGGTCCCGCAAAGCAGCACAGCCGCCATGACTCCCGAAAGCACGCCTTTGCGATGGAACGCGGCAAGGAGCCACGCGACTCCGTAGGCAAAGAGAACACAGACACCCAGGGTCAGCAGATGCGGCGAGTTCCACCACACAATCTGCTTAACCTGCACACCGGTAAGTCCGACGGCGTCCGTCCACTGTGTGCGGAATAAATACTGCGCATGCCAGATGGCTCCCACACACCAGGCCGTAAACGCAGCGAGAAGAATGGGGAGATGATAAATCCGTTTCGTTCGCCCCTGTACTGGTGTGTAAGGTTGTATCTGAACCGCCTGGGACAGGCATAGCTGGCCGCACGTCGCGCGATCCGGCCAGCGCGTACAGTCGCACAGACGCAGGTCGGGACGTCCATGCACTCCGGTCGCCGCCGCATGCCTGGTATCAATGCCGACGACGGCTGCGTGCTGGTTTTCGGGGCATTCCACCAGGCGACCGCCAGAATATCGCCCATAAATCTCTCGCACCCAGAGCGCGGTGGGAAGCAGAATCAGGGCAACACCAACGAGGCAGAGCACGAGCCAGATGAGGAAAAGCATGGATCACCTTCCTTCTGGCCGGGTTCTACGCCTTGTCGAAGACGCCTTCAGTGATCTCCATCACGGTTCCAGGACTGCAGGGCAGCAGAGGAACTGCTGCGTGCCCGAGGGTGTCAGGTGCAATTCGGTGAAACTCTTCACGAAACGGGTACTGGAATTCGGGGTTGCGGGCTGGAGCGAAAAGAGCGCACGGCTAATATTCGCCGGCGACGACGTTTTCGAGGGACTCGCCTCGAAGATACCGGCTCACCTGAGCGGCGGCCAGTTGCATGGCGCGGACCATGAACTGCGGCGTGGATGCGGCAACATGCGGCGTGAGCAGCAGGTTCGGCGCGTCCCAGAGCGGGTGGTCTTCGGGGAGCGGCTCAGGATCGGTGACGTCGAGGGCGGCGCGAATGCGTCCGCTGCTGAGCGCGGCAAGGAGAGCGGTGGTATCGACGACAGGACCGCGCGCGGCGTTGACAAGGAGTGCGCCGTGCTTCATCAGCGCGATCTCGCGGACGCCGATCAGGCCGGTCGTCTCCCGGGTGGAAGGAACGATGAGGACAACGATGTCAGCGAGGGGCAGGAGCGCGTGCAGTTCGGTGATCGAGTGCACAGGCCGGGCGGCGTCAGGACGCGCGCTGCGGGCGACGCGGAAGATCTCCGCGCCGAAGGGTTTCAGGCGCTCCTCGATGGCCTGGCCGATGGAGCCGTAGCCGACGATGAGGACGCGCTGCGCATGCAGCTCTTCGATAAGGACGTTCGGATAAAAGGGTCTGCTGGTGGGGTGGAGGGCACGGTAATGGTCTTCCGCCTCGCGCCTGCGGGACCAGGAATGGACGCGGCGCAGCCCATCGTAAAACGGCAAGTACTTGAGAGACGCAAGAATGGCCGTAACGGCCCATTCGGCAGTCGAGATGGTGTGGATGCCGCGGCCATCGCAGAGAATCACGTCCGGGGGCAGGAGCTTCCGCAGCGCATCGACGCCGGCGAGCGTGGACTGGACTACGCGAACTCCGCGCAAAAAAGGCCAGGCCCGCTCGGCCGGGGCGGAGAGCGGCGGCGCAATCCAGAATTCCACATCGAGAGGGCGATCGGGATACGAAGGGATGAGGACGAGCTCAATGCCGGCGGGAAGCAGGCGGTGCAGCTCAGGATCAACAGATTCAATGAGGCCAACTTTCAGCATGGCGGCTCACTCACTCCGAGATACTTCGATGCTAACGCCCGACGGCGAGGGTCCGCAGGCGTGTGCACAGTGTCAATGCATGCAATTCGTGCATCAGGTAAGGAATTTGCGCAGCTCGTCGAGACCGGCATCAATCGTTTCGGGCGAGACGGAGTAACTGAAGCGGACGCAGCCTTCCCCCTGGGCGCCGAAGACTACGCCAGGAATGGTCGCGACGTGGGCTTTTTCGAGAAGCAGAGCTGCGGCTCGACGGCTATCCTTGTGGATTTTCGCGACGCTGGGAAAAGCATAGAAGGCGCCAGCGGACACTGGGCACTCGAGGCCCAGCTCGTTGAGTCCAGTGACGAGCTTGTCGCGGCGCAGGCGATATTCCTGGCGCCGGACGGCTATTTCGGATTCCGGCGTGGCGAGGGCTTGCACGGCAGCCCACTGCGTCGGTGTGGAGACGCCGTTTGTGGAGTAGAGCACGATTTTGCGGAGGGCGGTCATAAAGGGCTCGTGGGCCACGGCGTAGCCGACCCGCCAGCCTGTCATGGCATAAGTTTTGGAGAGCGTGTACGCGGTGATGGTGCGCTCGGCCATGCCGGGAAGTGAGGCGACGGAGACGTGTTCGCCCTCATAGACCAGATCCTCATAGGCTTCGTCGGCGATTACGATGAGGTCTCGCTTTTTGGCGAAGGCGGCGACCTCTTCCGCTTCAGAGCGCGTGAAGACGGCGCCGGAGGGATTTTGCGGTGTGTTGTAGTAAATGGCGCGTGTGGCGGGGGTGGAGTAGTGCTCGAGCGAGGCCGTGAGGCCGTTGCGGCGAGCCGTAGTCGTGGGCACGATGACCGGACGCGCCTGGGTCATGGTGACCATGTCACGGATGGGCGTCCAGTAAGGCGAGAAGAGCAGCATGTCGTCGCCGGGATTGAGGGCGGCCTGGAAGGCCGCATAGAGGGCGTGCGCGCCGCCGACGGTGACGAGGACGTCATCCACCGTGACGTGCATGTCGTTCTTTGTTTGCAGCTTCCGCGCGATGGCTTCGCGCAGCGGCGGAATGCCGGAGGAAGGCGCGTAGCGGGTGAGGTTGTCAGCCAGTGCGCGCGTAACCGCGTCCTTGATGGCCTGCGGCGTGTCGAAGAACGGTTCGCCGCCGTGAAACGCGTAGACGGGCTGGCCAGCGGCGCGCAGCTCCAGCACCTTGTTGCGAATCTGGACGATGTCGGAGAAGCCGACCTCATCAAGGCGACTGGCAATGCGCATGTGACTCCGTCTTCCCGTCATATTCGTCCGTCCGCTCTGCCGGACGTATCAGGTTACGGCATTTTCGCGGCAGGAGGATGGAAAGCCTGCCGGCGAAACGC
>JASHRH010000453.1 GCA_030037475.1 Acidobacteriaceae bacterium | reverse complement strand
ATCCCCGTGTAATAGAGGATGCGCTCGGTCGTCGTCGTCTTCCCGGCGTCGATATGCGCCATGATTCCGATGTTCCGGCAACGATTTAAGGGCACCTGTCGCGGCACAATACTCTCTCTTTGCTTCTTGCGGACATCTCCAGCCCGCGGCTAATCCTGTCGTTCGCTGACTTGCTAACCTGCTGACCCGCTAACTTGCTCTTCCACTACCACCGATAGTGCGCGAACGCCTTGTTCGCCTCGGCCATGCGATGCACGTCTTCCTTCTTCTTCATCGCCGCACCGCGACCATTGGCCGCATCCAGCAGCTCGTTGGTCAGCTTGTCGATCATTCCTTTTTCGCCGCGCGCCCGTCCGTAGCTCACCAGCCACCGGATCGCCAGCGACGTCCGCCGCTCCGGATTCACTTCCACGGGTACCTGATAGTTCGCGCCGCCCACGCGCCGCGTCTTCACTTCCAGCAGCGGCTTGCAGTTCTCCACGGCCTTCTTGAAGAGCGTCAGCGCGTCTGTTCCGCCGCCCTTCTGTTCCAGGTTCTTCATGGAGGTGTAGAAAATCCCCTGCGCCGTCGACTTCTTCCCCTCGTACATCATCGAGTTGATGAACTTTGTCACCAGGTCGGAGTTGTACACCGGGTCCGCCGCCACTTCCCGCTTCGCGATATGTCCTTTTCTCGGCATATTCCTGAATCCTTCGTCCCGGCTACCTGCTATGGGCTACCGGCTTTTTCTGAGCTCTGCGCTCTGAGCCCTACTTCTTCCCGCCCTTGGCGCGCTTCGCGCCGTACTTCGAGCGGCTCTGGTTCCGATTGGCCACGCCCACGCTGTCCAGCGTTCCGCGCACCACGTGATACCGCACGCCCGGCAGGTCCTTCACACGGCCCCCGCGGATCAGCACAATCGAGTGCTCCTGCAGGTTGTGCCCGATGCCGGGAATATAGGTGGTGACCTCAATGCCGTTGGTCAGGCGTACGCGAGCCACCTTGCGCAGCGCCGAATTCGGCTTCTTGGGCGTCTGCGTGTACACGCGCGTGCAGACTCCGCGCCGCTGCGGCGATCCCTGCAGCGCAGGCGACGCCGTTTTATACCGCGGCGCCGTCCGTCCTTTTTTCACCAACTGATTGAATGTCGGCAAATCCTCGCTCCTTCAGCCTCTCTACCGCTCAAGCCCATACGCGCTCCGCAGCCCAGCCCGCGCAATCCGGAGCACTGCCCGCTCCGGTACGCACGAAGTCCGTGATCTGCTTCGCGTCCGCTAACTACTTCCCTGCTCAGACGAGAACTCTCGACGGTGACCGAGCGTGCCTTAGATCCCGCCTTGCGGCGGAGACTGGGGAACAGCCGATTCCGTTTCGAAGTTCCGGCCCGCATAGTCCGCCCAGGTGGCGGATGTCGCAGACCCAATGCGATCCATTGCTACTTGCTGCCGCGATCCACTTCAATTCGCCGGACTTGCCCCCGGCTCGCGGCTCCAGCCGCCCGTCTTCCCCCTCAGCCACAAGGTGGATCATGACTTAGGCAGCTTTTTGAGAATAGCAACTGTGGCCAGCGCAGTCAAATTTAAAGCACGGATTTTCAATGTACAGCGGCCCCACTGCCCTCAGGACAAACCGTCGCCACGATCCCGCATCGCACTCTGCGCGATGTCCCCCGAGATCCACTGGCCAGCCATAGCCTTGCGTCTGGCGCTCACCCTCGCCGCCGGCGCTCTGCTGGGCTCCGATCGCAGCCACAACGGCCATCCCGCCGGATTGCGCACCGTTCTTCTGGTTACCCTGGCCGCATCGGTCGCCATGATCCAGATGAACCTTCTCATTCCCACGAATGGGAAGCCTTCAGACTCCTATGCCGTGATGGACCTGATGCGCCTGCCCCTTGGCATCCTCACCGGTGTGGGCTTCATCGGGGCGGGAGCCATCGTTCGCAAAGACGATATGGTGCAGGGCGTCACGACCGCGGCCACCCTGTGGTTCGGCACCGTCGTCGGCCTTTGCCTCGGCGGAGGCCAGTTGATTCTCGGTTCCGTCTCCGCAGTCATCGGCTATCTGGTGCTGGCCGGGCTGCGCGGACTCGAGCAGCGCGTGGAGGTCTATCAGCCGGCGACGCTGACGATCGTGGCCGATCAGGGTGCGGTCACTCCTTCTGACCTGCGCCGGCGGCTGGAGCTGGCTCGATTCCGCATCAAGTCCATGTCCGTGGGCCATTCGCTCACCGAAGGGCGGCGGCGCATTCAATGCGAGGTCCGTTGGCCGGCGGCTCGCGACGGCGCCGATGTGCCCCAGGTCATCCAGGACCTGGAGCATTTCCCCGGCCTGCGCCATGTGATCTGGCGCCAGATCAGAACCGGCCCCAACTGAGCGTCTGTAGCCCCCGCTCCAGCGTGAGGTGCGGCCCGCCGAAAGCGCGGCCCGAAGGGACGGCTGCGCTGCCTTGACCCACACTCCACGCGGTGCTATCAAGGAGCGAATTACCCCTGGAAAGTCGAGCGATGATGAAATTGCAGATCATCCCCATCCTGATCTTCTGCCTGGTCGCCACGGCAGCAGCCAGCGCACAGCAGACGCCGCCGCTCCCGGCGGGCATCGGAACCTCGCTCCCGGCGACCATGCAGTTCATTCAGGACAAGCTCAACGGCATCGGCGAGCGGGATTTCACGGAGTTTCGCAGGAAGCCGCATTACGGGGGGCCGGACTCCGTGGGCATCGGCACAGTGGGCCGTATGGAGGAGGTCACTCGCGTCGTCGCCAATCCCGCGACCTGCCGGCTCGCCTGGCACTGGAAGTCTGAGAAGGACGGTTACCCCGACCAGAACGCCAACCGCTCGCTCGCGCTGCGGGACGTTGAGAAGGTCGA
>JASHRH010000452.1 GCA_030037475.1 Acidobacteriaceae bacterium | reverse complement strand
CTGCGGCCGGTGACGGCGCTGTTGGGTTCTTCGTCGGTGATAGAAGGCTCATCGGCCGCGCGGGCGGATTCGTCACGCTCCTTGATAAGGAGCCAGTTGGGCTTGCCGGAGTGCTTCCATGGGCGCGGGCGCATGCGGACCAGCGCCCAATGGCCGTGCAGCTTCTTGCCGTGCAGGGCGAATTTCAGGTTGCCCTTGCGCAGACCCTCGTCGGCGTCGACCAACGGCTCCCAGGTACCCTGGTCCCAGACCATCACCGTGCCGCCGCCATACTGGCCTTTGGGGATGGTGCCCTCGAAGCCGCCGTACTCGATGGGATGGTCCTCGACTTCGACGGCGAGGCGCTTGTCCGCGGGATTGTAGCTGGGGCCTTTGGCGACAGCCCAGCTTTTGAGCACGTCGCGCCAGCCGAGGCGGAAATCGTAATGCAGGCGGGTCGCCGCGTGCTTCTGGATCACGAAGGGCAATGCTTCCGCCGGCTTCTTGTCTCCAGTCCCGGAGTTGCCGCGTGGCTCGGCGGTCATCGCAAAGTCGCGCATCGCGCGGTAACGAGCGAGCTGCTTGTCGACTGCAGCGGAGGGTGAGGAACGGCGGGCGGGAGATTTGGGCCTGGTTTTCGGCATCAGTGAGTTGGAGTCGGCGGAAGCGGGGCGGGGTGCCAGGAATTTATGGCGAGTATGGCTTCGAGGTTCCCGGGGACGTTACAGCTTGCCGAACAAGCAGGCTGGGCTGGAGAAAACCATCCGCCAGCGGCTCAAGCCGGCTTGATCTTGCGGCCTTTTCGGCACGGCTCAAGCCCTGCCCCTTCAAGGGATCGAGTTTTCAGCAAGCTGTTTAGCCGATCTGCAGGGCTCCGGTCATGCGCAGATCATGATCGAGAACGACGGAGACAGCGGGTTTGTCCTCCTGGTAACGAACCTGAATGTGGCGGCCGCGGAGGGCCTCGGCAAATAGCTCGGCCTGCTGCTTGCGGCGGAAATGGCGGGAATATTTGCCGTAGTGATACTCCGAGCGGGCGTAGTAGCGATACTGGACCAGCACGGTATAGCCATTCTTGTGCCGGATGGTGGCAGACTGAACCTCGCCGTCGGCGCTGGGCCAGCCGGCCGCGCGGCGCTGGCGGAGCTTCTGCCAGAGCGTTTGGCCGCCAAGAGCCCCTCCACCTCCAACGGCCACTGGGAGGAGATTATGGAAGACGGAGTAGAGCGGTTCCCACCAGCGCCACCAATGAAAATGCAGGGGAATCATGGTGGCTCACAGAATACGCCACGCGGATGCGAAATATACGCGGCGGGCAGGCGACGCGCGGGGTGCAAAATTCGTCATTTCTTTATAGAAGGCGCGCTGGTCAATGGAGCCTGCGCGGGTTTATTGTAATCAGTCGCTGTGGGCCCGAATCGCGTCTCCCAATAGCCGGGCGAGCCGCAAAGGCGGCCGGCCGCTCGCGAAGCCCGCAGTGGGCGGCGCATCGCCGCAGAATGAGGAGATGTTCAGCTATGGCAACCGTCCTACAGAATCCGGAAACCGTCGCGCAGAAGGATTTTCTTCCCCTGAACGGGACCGACCACGTGGAGTTTTATGTGGGGAACGCGCGCCAGGCCGCCTACTTCTACCGGCTGGCCTTCGGCATGAAGCTGGTGGCCTATGCCGGGCCGGAGACGGGCGTGCGCGATCGGGCATCGTATGTGCTGCAGCAGGAGAAGATCCGTTTCGTCCTGACGACACCGCTGCGCCCCGACGGCGAAATTGCCGAGCACGTGCGCGTGCATGGCGATGGCGTGCGCGATGTGGCGCTGTGGGTGGACGACGCGCGGCAGGCCTGGAAAGAGACGACCCGGCGTGGGGCGCGGAGCGTACGCGAGCCCTTCGAGATGAAGGACGAGCATGGGCTGGTACGGGTCGCGTCGATTGCGGCCTATGGGGACACGATCCACTCATTCGTGGAGCGCAGTGAGTACAACGGGCCGTTTCTGCCGGGATATCGCGTAGAGCCAGAAGACAAGCTGGCGCGGGGGACGGGCCTCAAATACATCGACCACATGGTGGGCAATGTGGGCTGGAACGAGATGAACCGCTGGGTGGATTTCTACGCCTCGGTGATGGGCTTCTCGCTGTACCAGCACTTCGATGACAAGGATATTTCGACGGAATACTCGGCGCTGATGTCGAAGGTGATGGCCAACGGCAACGGCAGGGTGAAATTCCCCATCAACGAGCCGGCGGAGGGACGGAAGAAGTCGCAGATCGAGGAGTATCTGGAGTTCTACCACGGGCCGGGCGTGCAGCACATCGCCATGGCAACGGACAACATTCTGGATACGGTGGGGAAACTACAGGCGCAGGGTGTGCCGTTTCTGACCGTGCCGCACACCTACTATACGGAGCTGGAGCACCGTGTGGGGAAAATCGACGAGCCGATCGACGAGCTGGAGAAGCTGGGAATTCTGGCGGACCGTGACGATGAAGGCTACATGCTGCAGATCTTTACGAAGCCTGTAGAAGATCGGCCTACGCTGTTCTTCGAGATCATCCAGCGGAAGGGTAGCCGGAGCTTCGGCAAGGGGAACTTCAAGGCGCTGTTCGAGGCGATTGAAAGAGAACAGGCGGCGCGCGGGAATCTGTAGTCGGGCCCGAGCGGGACCCTGTTCAACGGCGAGGCGTGCGCGAGCCCAGCGAGCCGGAGTTGTCTTTGGGCGCGCGCGACTCGCGCAAGAAGTTGAAGAGAATCCAGAGAAGGATGACGATGCAGGCTCCCGTGGCGAGGGCCAGGATGAGAATTGGCCAGCGGTGGAGAAGGTCCATGGGATTTCCTCTGATCCCATGAAACGGGAGCTGGAGCAAGCGGGAAGCAAAGAAGGCATAAGCGATTTGTAAGGACGGCTGAAAGCGTGGCGTGGAGGCCGATGCGCTTTAGTCCGCGACCATCAATTCGCCCGGGAGGATGGGGCGTGTGCGCGGAAGCACGCCGAAGGCGGCGAGGACGCCCATCGCCATCAGGACCGCGCAATAGACGGCCAGCTTGATGGCATCGTTGACGTGGCCGCGCGGCAGAGACTTCCAGAGGATGAGCAGGATGGTTTGCGCGGCGGTGACCGACCACACGGCACCGTAGAAATAGCGACGTTCCCAGCCCTCGCCCTGCGTAGAGCGGCGTACCCGCGGCAGGATTCCAAAAAGGCCGAGCAGGAGGATGAAGATCATCAGCGGGAAGTAGCTGTGCTGATAGATCTGCTTGAGCTGCCAGCGGCCAGTGACGACGGCTCCGATGAGGCCGGCCAGGTTGAGCAGCGCGAAATTGAGCAGGGCGTTCCAGGCGAAGGTGTAGCAGATGCGGCGGTAGAGCGGGTTCGGACGATCCTCGGTGAAGCGCAGGATATATGGCGCGGGTTCGGAGCCGGGGAGCTTGCCGAAGAGCAGGGCATTGCCGGTGCCGACCAGCACCACAGCCAGCCAGAGGAGATTCGCAACGCTGCCGCCGCGATCGAAAAGACTGAACGTGAGTGGGCCGGGAGCAAGGAAGAAAACCCAGATCCAGATGGGCCAGTGAGCGAGGCGATAGCGGCGCGTGTTGCGGGTGCGCATTTTGCGCTGGCTGGCGTATTCGACGCGAACGGGAATGGACATGGCGGTCAGCGAGCGGCGGTCGCAGCTTCGTGGCGGACAAAAACGGGTACGAAGCGAATCTCGATCCGGTCGCCGGTCAGCCGCACCTGGACGTCTTCGAGTGAGTCAACGATCCAGTCCGCGTTGCGCAGGCTTTCGACCGAATGGGAATGGAGGGTGGCCAGCACTGGGCATCCGGCGGCGTGACCGGCAGCGGCGCCGGAGGCTGAATCCTCGATGACGAGGCAGTCGGCAGGGTCGAACCCGAGGAGAGCAGCGCCCTTCCGATACGGCTCAGGATGGGGTTTGCCGTGGGTGACGTGCTCGGCGGAGATGAGTTGAGAGGGGAGGGGAATGCCGCCGTGAGCCAGGCGACTGCGCGCGAGCTTCTCTGTGGCAGAAGTAACTACAGCCCAGCGATTTGCAGGAAGAGTCTCAAGGATCGAGCGAACTCCGGCCAGTATTTCCAGGCCAGCTTTGTCATCGATTTCGGTCTGCTCCAGCCACTCCAGTTCCTTCAGCGCGTCGAGGTCGGGGCGAAGCTGACGGACGGTCTCGATGGCCCGACGGCCGTGGGCGCTGCGGATGGCGAGCAAGGGCTCGATCCCGCGAGACTGCGCCCATTTTTCCCAGGTGCGTTCGACCGAGCCGATAGAGCTAACCAGGACGCCGTCCATGTCGAAGAGAATGCCGCGAGGATGCAGGATGACGGCGTTCTCAGATGAAGCATGGCCCATGATCCCAGAGTAACAGGGGGCATAGGCGTGGCGGGTGATGAGAAGCCGCACGGGGTGAGATACTTCCCTGTTCGAGAGAGGCAAAGGGAATGACACAGCAGACCATTCGTGCACCGCGCGGGAACCAGCGAACCGCGAAGGGCTGGATCCAGGAAGCGGCGAAGCGGATGCTGATGAACAATCTC
>JASHRH010000451.1 GCA_030037475.1 Acidobacteriaceae bacterium | reverse complement strand
CGGCAATCACCGGGCCGCGTTCGGCGCGCTCGCCGGTCTCGAACACGACCTCGCGACCATCCGCTGCATCCTGCTCCTGCTCGCGTAGCAGGAGCTCGGTACTTTCACAATCCAACCCATCTCGCACAAGGAGGCGTTATGACCGTCACTCAGAAACCATCTCCCGCGGGAGGACAGAAGGCGGAATCGTCCGCCGGTTCGCCCTCCGCACAGACCACCACCCGCAAACCGTGGATCAAGAAGACCCCGGTCGAGGTCGTCCTCGACCAGATCGGCAAGCAGGAAGAGAAAGTCGCCGATATGCGCAGGGAACTGGCCAAAGAAGAGCGCGAGCTTGCGAAACTGCAGCAGGCCCGGAAGGTGCTCGAAGCGCAGTAACGGAACATCAGGAGGGAGTCGTCCATCGTGGCGACTCCCTCATTTCTTTATCGGCGAATCGTTCTCACCTATGCCCAATAGCTCCGGTCGAGCGTGCGATATTGAATGGCTTCGGCGATGTGAGGTACTGCAATATTGGTTTCTCCCGCGAGGTCGGCGATGGTGCGCGCCACCTTGAGGATGCGGTCGTGGGCGCGGGCCGTGAGTCCCTGCTGCTGCATAGCGCGCTCCAGCAGTTTCTCGGCATCTGGCGAAAGCTCGCAGAAGGTGCGGATCTGGCGTGTGGACATCTGTGCGTTGGAAAAGACCTTTTCTTTCGCGGCGGCAAACCGTTGGCGCTGGATCTCACGCGCGGCGAGGACGCGGGTGCGGATGGTGGTGGAGGTCTCGGTGGCAGCGGCGCCCCGCAGTTCCTTGTAGGGAACGGCGGGGATCTCGATGTGGATGTCGATGCGGTCGAGCAGCGGTCCGGAGATTTTGGCGACGTAGCGCTGGATGAGCGGCGGCGTGCAGTGACATTCTCTTGAACGGTCATTGAAATATCCGCAGGGGCACGGATTCATGGCAGCAGCCAAAGTAAATGCCGCCGGGAAGGTGAGCGACATGCTGGCGCGGGCGATGGTGACGTGACGGTCTTCGAGCGGCTGGCGCATCACTTCGAGGACGTTGCGGGGGAATTCGGGCAGCTCGTCGAGGAAGAGCACGCCGTTGTGCGCGAGGGAGACTTCGCCAGGGCGGGGGATGACGCCGCCGCCGATCAGGCCGGCGTCGGAGATGGTGTGGTGCGGGGCGCGGAAGGGACGCTGGGTGACGAGGCCGGCTTCGGCGTCGAGAACGCCGGCGACGGAGTGTATTTTGGTGGTCTCGAGGGCCTCGTCGAAGGTGAGCGGCGCGAGGATCGACGGCAGGCGGCGGGCGAGCATGGTCTTGCCGGAGCCGGGAGGGCCAATCATGAGTATGTTGTGGCCTCCGGCGGCGGCGACTTCAAGGGCACGCTTGGCGGCGAGCTGGCCGCGGACGTCGGCAAAGTCGAGCGCGAAGTGCTGGAGTTCATTGAGGACCTGGGTGGGCTCGACGCGGAAGGCGGGGACGTGGATGCCTCCGTTGCCCGCCTGATTGAGGAGGTCGCGGACTTCGAGGAGTGTAGCGACTGGATAAACGCTGACGCCGTCGACCACGGCGGCTTCGCGGGCGTTGGCTTTGGGGATGATGAGGTTTTTGATGCCGCGTTCGCGGGCAGCGACGGCGACGGGCAACATGCCAGGAACGGAACGGAGCGCGCCGTCGAGGCCGAGTTCACCGATCAGCAGAAAGTCGGACAGATCGCGAAGCTCAAGCGCGCCGTACGCGCCGAGGATGCCCACGGCCATGGGGAGATCGAAGCCGGAACCCTCCTTCTTGATGTCGGCGGGAGCGAGGTTGATGGTGATGTGTGTGGAGGGAAGATCGAATCCGGAATTGCGGATGGCGGCGCGGACGCGGTCGCGCGATTCGCGGACGGCGGCATCAGGCAGGCCGACGGTCGAGAAGGTGTCCTTCTCCGAGACGAATTTGGAGAAGTCGACCTCGACGTCGATGATGGAGGCGTCAATGCCGTAGACGGCAGCGCTGCGGGCGGTGAAGAGCATGGGCCTGCGGGTCTGATCCGGATTCTGCGGGGAGTGTAGCAGCAGGAGGCGAACCGCGGCGGTGACGAGCGGTGCGCGAGGCAAACGATGGTAATGGGGGTTACCGGAGTACGGGTTAGGGGTTAGCAGACGCTGGTTCGTAGTCGAGGACGACGTCGGGCTCCGTCCAGAGCAGGATGGCCTGGGACGGAAAGGAAGAGCAGGAGCTGGGCAATACGCGCGGAGGGCCAGTCGACGATCGTAACGCTGGCCGCTAGCACGAAAACGATCATGGTCCACCGCAGGGCGGAATAGGCGAGGTAGTGGGCGTGGGTCACGGGCCGCAATGTCGCGCTCGTCATAGGTGGATTCGGTGCTGCGCGGCGGAGAGCGATTGCAGGCGGCTTGGGTCGATGCCAAATGCGGAGCCGCTTTTATCACGGTGACACCGGAGGACACTAGAGACAAGCCTATGAAGGAACTATGCGGCTGCGGGCGGATCCTTCTGATATCGTGGCAGGCGTTATGAAAAGACTGAGTTTGATGTTTCTGTTGGGAGGATTTCTGGCGGCGACAGCCGTGTGGGGACAGGCCGCCACGCAATCGCTGGCAGGGGACTGGCAGGGAACCCTGATGGGGCAACTGCCGCTGGTGCTGCATCTGCGCGTGGCCGCGGATGGCGGGATGACGGCCGCGATGGATTCACCGGCGCAGGGCGCCATGGGGCTGGCGGGCGCCAACGCGAAGCTGAGCGGAAAAACGCTGAGCTTCGATGTGCCGGTAATTCAGGGATCCTACAGCGGCACGCTGAGCGCGGATGGCAAGACGCTGACCGGCGACTGGAAGCAGGTTGGGAGGACATTTCCTCTGGTCTTCCACCAGACGGCGACGGAAGCCGAACTGGAAGCGGTGAAGCCGACGCCGGTCGATGGCGACTGGGAAGGCGCTCTCCATGCCGGAAGCGCGACGCTGCGAGTCGCGTTCCACTTCCATGCGCAGCCCGGTGGGACAATCGCGTGCTCGATGGACTCCATCGATCAGGGCGCGATGGGGATCGGCTGCTCGGATGTGAAGCTCGACGGCCAGAAACTCATGTTCAGCGTGCCGGCGGTGCACGGAAGTTATGAGGGCACGCTGAGCGCGGACGGGAAGAGCATTGCGGGGACGTGGTCGCAGGGCACGCCGCTGGAACTGAACCTAACGCGGACGCAGCCTGTCGTGGTGCCGAAGATGTTGCCAGCGCGGCCTCCGGTGGCGCTGAAAGATCTGCCGGGCGTGCTGGAGGAGGAATTCGCGCCGCTGGTGCAGGCATGGCCGCAGGGCGGCGTGGTGGTCGGGGTACTGGATCACGGGCAGCGTGAAGTGATGGCGTTTGGGTCGGCGAAGGCGGACTCGATTTTCGAGATCGGCTCGGTGACGAAGACCTTTACCTCGCTGGCGCTGGCGCAGATGGTTGCGCAGAAGAAGGTGACGCTGGAGGAGCCGGTGCGGGAACTGCTGCCGGCAGGCTGGGTGACGAAGCCAAATGGTCCGGAGATTACGCTGCTGGATCTGGCGACGCACCACTCCGGGCTGCCCCGTCTGCCGGACAATCTGAAGCCGGCGAGCATGGCCGATCCGTATGCGGATTACGGGCCGGAGCAGCTGGAGGCTTTTTTGAAGGAACGCGGCGTCGGGCGGCCGGAGAAGACGGAGTTCGCATACAGCAATCTGGGTGTGGGATTGCTGGGATTCGCGCTGGCGCAGAAGGCGGGCGCACCGTACGCAGAGCTGATCCACAACGAAGTGACCGGGCCGATGGGGCTGAAGGACACCGTGATTACGTTATCGCCGGAGCAGCAGAAGCGGTTCATTCAGGGGTACACCGGGGCGCACACCGCGCAGGGGCCGTGGCATCTGAACGCGCTGGCTGGGGCAGGCGCGCTGCGATCAACAGCGGCGGATTTGCTGACGTACTGCGAGACACTGATGCATCCGGAGCGATTTGCCGGCAAGCGCGGCGACGCGGGGACGCTGGCGGAGGCGATTCCGCTGGCTCTGACGCCGCGGGCCGATGTCGGCGGAAACGTCAGGATTGCGCTGGCGTGGCTGGTGAAGCCGGCGGAAGGCGAGTACTTCCACGACGGCGGGACGGGCGGATACTCGTCCCTGGTCGTCTTTAACCCGAAAAAGGACCGCGCGATTGTGGTGCTCTACAACTGCCTGGACCTGATGCCGAGGCGTCCGCAACTGACGGATCGCGTGGCGGCCAATGTGGCGGCGCTGTTGGAGGGGAAGCCGGCGATGAGCCTGGAGTAGGGGTTACGGAATAGCTCTGGCCTTGGATCGCAGACATGTTCGCGAAGCGCCAGGAAACCTAAGTAACAGAAAGATCCAGATGAATTGCGGGGCGGCAGGGTTCAAGCCGTAAGCTGCGAATAGGCAGGGGACTTGGGCTGGTGAAATACCGTGACCTGATCCGCAGGCTCGAAGATGCCGGGTGGCAACACGTCCGCACCAGCGGCAGTCATCGCGTGTACAGGCATGGTCAGCGCGAAGGGATTGTTGTGGTGCCGGTTCATTCACCGGGGAATGACGTTCCAAAGGGATTGCTCTCTGCGATAATCAAGCAGGCGGAGCTGCGAGATGAGTAACAGCTATTTGGTGATCTATGAGCGCGGGGAAGACGGCACGGTCAGCGCCTCTGCGCCTGAACTACAGCCGGGAGGGGTGATTTCCACGGGCGGCAGCTATGAAGAGGCCCGCAAGAATATCGCCGAAGCCATTGCGCTGTGGCTGGAAGAGATGCGCAACAGTGGCCAGCCTGTGCCGGTTACCGCAGTTCGGTACGAAGTGCTGGAAGTAGCGAGCTGACCCGCGTCGGCATTCCTGCGGTACTTTCCCATTCTTAGCTCGCCCCCATTCGGCTCAGTCGCCAGCTCTCTGTCCCGGTAATGAGTGGTGAAGCCCTCGAAACCAATGATGGAGCTAAGGCTTCGGGCGCTCCTGGGCCAGACGTTTTCCAGTCCGACAACGCTCTGTGTCTGGACGCGCACCGGATTCAGCAGTATCAACGCAGATCCCCTTCAACTCGGGTGCCGCGAGCCTTCGCTCAGGGCAATTATTCGACTGCGCGGCTTTGCCGCTTCGCTCAGGATGACGTACACTCTGATATAGGACCGCTTTAGTCGTATTTGCGCGCCCGATGCCCCGGTAAGACCCGCTTGCCGCGACGGTCCGCATCAGCCACAACTGGCGCGACGGCAGAACCAGAGAGCGATCTGGGCAACGAGTTGCGCAGCAGGGAGAGAGAGCAGGATGAGCACCGAGATGAATGTCGTCCACGATCTGGCCAACCGCGAGTACGAGTGGGGATTTGTCACCAGGATCGAGGAAGACCGCATTCCGAAGGGGTTGGATGAGAACGTGATCCGGCTGATCTCGGAGCGCAAGGGCGAGCCCGCGTTCATGCTGGAGTGGCGGCTGAAGGCATACCGGCACTGGGCGTCGCTGGAGAAATCCGGGGCCGAGCCGCAGTGGGCCAACGTGAAGTTTCCGCCCATCGACTACCAGAACATCGTGTACTACTCGGCGCCGAAGCAGAAGAAGCAGTTGCAGAGCCTGGACGAACTGGATCCGGAGATTCTGCGGACGTACGAGAAGCTGGGGATTCCGCTGGCGGAGCAGAAGATGCTGGCCAATGTGGCCGTGGATGCGGTTTTCGACAGCGTCAGCGTGGCGACCACGTTTAAGGAAAAGCTGGCGGAGGCGGGCGTCATCTTCTGCTCGTTCTCCGAGGCGGTAAAGAACCATCCGGAGCTGGTGAAGAAGTATCTGGGGTCGGTGGTGCCGCACACGGACAATTTTTATGCGGCACTCAACGCTGCCGTCTTCAGCGACGGATCGTTTGTCTATGTGCCGAAGGGCGTGCGCTGCCCCATGGAGCTGTCGACGTACTTCCGCATCAACGCGCAGGAGACAGGGCAGTTCGAGCGGACGCTGATTGTGGCCGACGAGGGCGCGTACGTGAGCTATCTCGAAGGCTGCACGGCGCCGATCCGCGATGAGAATCAGCTGCACGCGGCGGTGGTGGAGCTGGTGGCGCTGGACAACGCGCAGATCCGCTACTCGACGGTGCAGAACTGGTATCCCGGCGACAAGAACGGCAAGGGCGGGATCTACAACTTCGTGACCAAGCGCGGCAAATGCGCGGGGAAGAACTCGAAGATCTCGTGGACGCAGGTGGAGACGGGCTCGGCGATCACGTGGAAGTATCCGTCGTGCATTCTGCAGGGCGACAACTCGGTGGGCGAATTCTACTCGGTGGCGCTGACGAACAATTATCAGCAGGCCGATACCGGGACGAAGATGATCCACCTGGGCAAGAACACGAAGAGCACGATTGTCTCGAAGGGGATCTCGGCCGGGCACGGCCAGAACACCTATCGCGGGCAGGTGAAGATCCTGAAGGGCGCGGAGGGCGCGCGCAATTACACGCAGTGCGACTCGTTGCTCATCGGCGAACAGTGCGGCGCGCATACCTTCCCGTACATCGAGGTGAAGAATTCTTCGGCGCGGATGGAGCACGAGGCGGCGACGTCGAAGATCGGCGAGGATCAGTTGTTTTATCTGCAGCAGCGCGGGCTGAAGACGGAAGACGCGGTCTCGATGATCGTGAACGGTTTCTGCAAGCAGGTCTTCCGCGAGCTGCCGATGGAGTTTGCGGTGGAAGCGCAGAAGCTGCTGAGCATCAGCCTGGAAGGCAGCGTAGGATAATGCGCGGCGAGTTAGCGAGTTAGCCGGGCAGCGGCTGGACCAGAGGATTTGTATCAGGGCACGACTTCAGTCGTGCCGTAAGGGCACGACAGGTTCGGGGCTTTAGCCCCTGTGCAGTTTCCAGGGTGAGGAGAAGAATGAGTTTGCTGGAAATCAGAAATCTGCATGTGAATGTGGATGGGAATGAGATTCTGAAGGGCATCGACCTGACGGTGAACGCGGGCGAGGTGCACTCGATCATGGGCCCGAACGGGTCGGGCAAGAGCACGCTGGCGCAGGTGCTGGCGCGGCGCGATGCGTACCACGTGACCGAGGGGTCGATTCTATTTGAGGGCAGGGACCTGCTGGAGATGAAGCCGGAAGAGGCCGCATGCGAGGGCCTGTTTCTGGCGTTCCAGTATCCCGTGGAGATCCCGGGTATTGGGAACACGTATTTTCTGCGCTCGGCGCTGAACGCGCAGCGGAAGCATCGCGGCCAGGATGAAATGGACGCGATGGATTTTCTGCCCATGTTCCGCGAAAAGCTGGCGCTGCTGGAGATGGACGACAAGCTGATGAGCCGGTCGCTGAACGAGGGGTTCTCGGGCGGCGAGAAGAAACGCAACGAGATCCTGCAGATGGCGGTGCTGGAGCCAAAGCTGGCGATCCTGGACGAGACCGACTCGGGCCTGGATATCGACGCGTTGCGAATCGTGGCGCACGGCGTGAATTCGCTGCGCAGTCCGGAGCGGGCCATGCTGGTGGTAACGCACTATCAGCGGCTGCTGAACTACATCGTGCCGGACTTCGTCCACGTGCTGGTGGATGGGCGGATTGTGCGCTCGGGCGGCAAGGAACTGGCGCTGGAGCTGGAAGAGAAGGGCTACGGCTGGACCGAGAAAGAAGCACAGCAGCCGGTGGGAGCCAAAGCATGACGGCTGTCGCTCAGGTCGAGAGCTGGCTGGAGAGCTTCACGGAAGCGGAAAAGACTGCTCCGGGACGTGCGCTGCCGTGGCTCAGGAAGCTGCGCGAGGACGCGTTTGCGCGCTTCTGCGAGGCGGGCTTTCCGACTACCAAAGATGAGGACTGGCGATTCACGAACGTGTCGGCGATTGCCCGGACGCAGTTTCACGCGGCAGGCCAGGCAAAGACCGCGAAGAAGGATGGGGCTGCGCGGGGCGTGGATCGCGTGGCGGCGCAGATCGTCTTCGTCAACGGAAGGGTTGCGCCGGAGCTGTCGTCGCTGAAGAATCTGCCGAAGGGCGTGACCGTGGCGAGCCTGGCGGAGCTGATGGGAAGAGACCCGGTGGCGCTGGAGAAGCATCTGGGCCGCTACGCGAATACAGAGCGCGACGCGTTCGTCGCGCTGAACACGGCATTCCTTGCCGACGGCGCTTATGTGCATGTGGCGCGCGGCGTAGTGGTGGATGAGCCGATTGCGCTGCTGTATCTGACGAGCGAAGAAGACAGGCCAAC
>JASHRH010000450.1 GCA_030037475.1 Acidobacteriaceae bacterium | reverse complement strand
CGGGTGTGCGAACCAATATCTCGGATTCGATGCGACGGGCCTTAATCCCAAGTGTCTACCCGGCACATTTCCTAGTGATGCAGTGACCGTCCTAGGCACCCTCCAGAAAGGCGACTGCGTTACTGGGGCTGGTGGCAACCTCATCGAAGATGCTGGAGTTTATTGCGAGCCCACGAGCTTCGCCGTGGCGAACAATGTCGCGTTCGCGTCGCCCGGCGGCGACACGACGCTGCAGCTCTACAACGCGCAGTTCACCGCAGCGATCGCCGGCAGCACGATGACGGTTTCGGATGTCAGCGCCGGCGCGCTGGCGGTCGGGCAGACGGTCAACGGCGCCGGCGTCGCCGCTGGCACGACCATTACCGCCATCGGCAGCGGGGGCAGCTATACGGTCAGCGTCGCGCAGACCGTGGCGAGCGAGGCGATGTCGTCGGTGTCGCCCCCGCAGAGCGCCGCCGCGGTCACGCTCTCCTTCGACGGCCGGATCCAGGCGCCGTCGACCTACACGCTGTCGTCGGCGACCGGCCTCATCACGCTCGCCGATCCGGTGCCCGCAGGCGTGGCGCTCGCGAGCGCGACGTGGTGGACGCCGGTCACGATCGCCGGCGTCAATTCGATCACGGTCGGCGGGACGCAGATGAGCGGAGCGCTCAGCCTGATCGCAGGCTCCGGCATCACGCTCACGCCAAGCTCGGACACAATCACCATCGCGTCCGGCAGAAATACAGCCCCCGCAAACTTCTACGTCAACGCGTCGACCGGGTCAGATAGCAATAACTGCCTCGCCGCCACCGCCAGCGGTGGTAATGGCCCATGCTTAACGCTCCAGCATGTCGTCAATCTCATCTACAGTAGCTATGACGCGGCTGGCGCCACCTTGATTGTCAATTTCACTGGCGCCTTTACGGCGGGCGTTGTCGTCAACGGCCCGTTGCCGGGAGGGTCGCTACTCGAGTTACTCGGCACAGGGTCGGGTTCTGCATCGATCGATACCTCGACGCAGTGCTCCTCTCAGCCGATCGTGGTCGAGAATGGCGCCTATGTCGGCATCGGCGGCGTCACGCTGCAAATGACCTGCTCGAATGGGATCGATTTGGTGGTCTATGGCGGTGCCACCGTAATCCCACTCAACGCCGATGTTGATTATGCCGCCGCCGAGACTGCGTTGGTCTATGTCGTCAATGCCACCTACAGTGGGGCGGCCTATTGTTACACCATCTCGGGAGGTGCGTACTACGGCATATTGCTTTCGAGCGGCGCCACATATATCAGCGGCGCCGATTGTACCAATACCATCAGTAATGAGCCTACGTTCACGACATTTTTGGATGCGATTGACCTATCGTTCTTGGATTGGGGCGAAAATTCATCTTGGAGCGGAACGGCGACCGGGGTCAGATTCGCTCTCGCGAACCTCAGTCAGGTCGACGACGAACAACAGACTACGTTCTCCCACCAACTGCCTGGGTCCTTGATGGGTGAGCTGTACTACGGTTCTCAATATTATGAGGGCTCCCTCGTCTGCATCGGTGGCTCGTCGGGCTGCAATGTCTCGACCTCGCCGACCGGTGGCGGCTCGGGCGCCACATATAGCTTTGTAGGCGCCTACACGGCGCGCACCGGTGTAGTCGAGATCGTAGCCGGGAGTTCGGCAAGTGCCGCTGGTTCCATCTATATCGGGCTCGGTACAGAAGTGCAGCAATGCACCGCCTCGTTAGCCAATATCAATGCCCCTTGGGGTTATGGGGCGAATGTTCAAATAGAATATGTGTCAGGAGTCGTTGAATTATTTTGGTCAAACAATGGATCGGCGCTGGTGGACGGCAACGGCTACGGGTTGAGCTGGAGTTGTCCATAATGTGGATTTGGCTCGTACTCGCACTCGCACTCAGTATGACGGACGCGCTCGGCGCGTCCCCGGTAGCAGCACAGCAAATAATCACGCGACAGACCGCGACCGGCATGATGTGCCTGGACCTGGCGCGACGCGATCACGCGGCCGATGCTGCGCGGCTCCCGGACAATGCCGCGCGCTCGGCCTATCAGTCGCGCGTGAGCGGCTGTGCAGACTACCTGAGGCGGTTTCCGGGGGGCAAAGTTACTATTCCTATTCCCAGGAGAGCCCAATGATCAGATTTGTTGCTCTCTGCACCGCGCTGCTGGCGCTCGCATCATCTGCGCACGCCCAGACCCAGGGCAACGCCGCTGCGGACTTCACGCTGCCGTGCCTTGCTAACGTGCCGTGGGTCGGACAGTCCTCCGGCACCGTCGGCAAGTGTTGGTCCGGTGCGCTCGGCACCGGCGCCGCGGCCACGGTGGGCAACGCAACCGGCGACATCCCGGCAGTGCCCGTGCCATCAGGCGACCTCGCCACGACCGGCATCACCCCCGGCACCTATGGCAGCGGCACTGCGATCCCGCAGATTACATTTGGCCCTACCGGCCAAGCGACGGGCATCGCGATTGTCAACGTGGTGCAGGGTGCCCTCCCGGGCGCGCTCAATGTCGCCGAGACGCTGACTAGCGCAGCTACGTCGACCATAGTCACGGCCGATCAGGTCGTGATGTGCACCGCGCTCGGTGGCACCTGCTACGCGGTGGGCTCCTACTCCCAGACGTTCAATGGCTCGACCACGGGCGCCGGCGGCATGGATAGCGGCTCGTTGCCGTCGAGCGGCTGGCTCGCGCTCTACGCGATCTACAATCCCGCGTCGGGTGTGGTCGCGATCCTTGGCACCTCGTGCGCGAGCGCCTGCGGCACGATCTATGGCGGCACGAATATGCCGTCGGGGTTCACTGCCTCGGTGCGGCTCACCGTGCTGCCGACCAACTCCACACCAGAAATTGTCGCGCAGTGGGTGATAGGAAAATCCGTATACTACGCCACCATAGTCAGTGTGCTGACATCGTCATCCACCAGCGTCAGTTGCACGTCGCTGAGCCTGAGCGCCGCCGTGCCGATCCCGGCGGTCGGATTTAGTGTTGTCGTCGATTTTACCGCCGGCACGTCGCCAACAGCGGGCTCCTATTACGTGGGCTTCTTCGGCAATTCCACCTGCACGCAATATGGTGGCGTGATCAAGTTCTATATAGACGACACGTTTACGCGCACTCAGTTTCTATCGGACATCCCTCTTCTGACGACGCAGGGGACCTTTTATTCTCTGAGCAATACCGGCACGTCTCCATCGATCGTTGTCTACGTGGTCTCCTACCGGCTGCCGTGACGCTCATGCCTGACACGATCTCGGACGACGCGTTCAACCTCGTCGTCACCAAGTCGGTGCGTTGCGGCCACGTCGCCGGCGCCCATCCTGCGCGGCATGCGATTTCTTCTTCTTGCCGCGTTGCTCGGCGCCACTATCGGTATAGCGACGCCCGCTGAGGCCGCACATCGGCACCACGTCCACCACCACCACCATCATCGCCCGCGTCACCATCGGCATCATCGTCGCGTCACAGGACGCCCCAGGACGATGACGGCATCTGCGCCGTGGGGCTACGGCGCGGGGAATGAAGTTCATCGGCGCCATTTTGCCATTCGACGCCATGATCTCGGTTCCGACTCGCGGCCCCGCGCGTGGTGCGGATGGTACATGCGCCAAATCCTGCACGTCGCCGATCGCGCGTTCAACCGTGCGCTCGCGTGGTTGCATTGGGGTCGGCCGAGCGGCCCGCAGGTCGGCGTCGTCGCCATCTGGTCGCATGGCGGCGGC
>JASHRH010000449.1 GCA_030037475.1 Acidobacteriaceae bacterium | reverse complement strand
ACGAAGGGCTTGTCTGCGCGGTTCGAGAGGGCATGAAGCGACCGGGCCGCCACCTCCTTGCCGGTGCCTGACGGACCGGTAAAGAGCACGGAAGTCGGCAGCGGCGCGACTCGCGCAATAGTATCCCGTACCTGCTGGATGACGGCCGAATCCCCGAGCAGCTTGTTGCGCAGGAACACCTGATGCGCCGGCGACTTCAGCTCGTGATGCAGCACGTCATTCTCGCGCTGGAGCCGAATCCGATCGAGACAGCGCGCTACGGCATTGAGGAGTTGATTGGACCGAAAGGGCTTTAGAACGAAATCCACGACTCCGACGCGCAGCGCGCCGATGGCAGTGTCGAGGTCCGCATAAGCCGTCATTAGGATCACATCGGAAAAAAATCCGATTGCCCGCTGTTCGGCCAGCCATTCAAGCCCGGTCTTCCCCGGCAGCACATTGTCGAGGATGACGACGTCGAAACGCTGCGCGTCGAGCTTGGCGGACGCCTCCCGAGCGTCGGCGGCCTCCTCCATGAGCTTGCAGCGCGGCCCGAGAATCTTGACCAGGAAGTTGCGCATTCCCGGCTCATCATCGACGACCAGAATGGACGATTGGGCCAGCCACGGGCCGAACTCGGGGTCGGCTACGGGCTCAACGCTGTCGCGGGATGGATCCACTGACATTCCACCTTATTCCCGACGTCGGCCATCGCCTGGACAATTGAGACAACGGGGTAGCGTATCACACCGATGCAGCTACCCTCGGTGCGGCCATCAATAGGCCCGCCCAGGAGGAGGTCGAGACCGCAATCCGAGCGCAGGCACTCTCGACTCAGAGCCGCCGTCGATTCCCCTCTCAGCCGTGATCGGAGCTGGGTGAGGCATCCATTGGGGTCTGCTCGTCGAGATGAGCTATCGCGTCGGCCAGAAGGGCTCGCACGTCGTCTTGCGAGAGGATGCCATTGCCCATCAGCTTTCGGACCAAGGCGCGTAGGATCTGGGTATCGATCGCGCTCTGCGATGGCTTGGGTGAGACGGCTACCATCTGGATCTCCCGGGATGGCTATGCCTTCTGCGGATTCACCGCGGCGCTCGAGGGGGTCTCCCGTGGGCCCGGCTTCGCTGCTGCGGCATTTTGCCGTTCGGAACCAGGCGTCGGTCCCTCCTGCAGAGCGCGCCGAACCGTGATCTTTCGTTTCTGTTCCGCCTCCTCTCGCTTGGGAAACGTTACGTTCAACACGCCGTTGTCAAACTCCGCCCGCGCCTTGTCGGCCTCGACGGGACATGGCAGCTGCACGGCACGCTGGAATGTGCCGTAGGAGCGCTCCACGAAGTGGTAGCTCTCGGTGTCGCTCGTCTTCTCGACCTTCTTCTCGCCGCGAATGATGAGCACGTCATCATCGAAAGATACGTCAATGTCGCTCTCGTTCACGCCTGGAAGCTCGGCGCTGATTCGCACCTCGCCAGCGGTCTCACTCACGTCAACATTGGGCAGGATGGGGGCGTGCTTCCCGGAGCTTGCATGCAGCGGGCCATGGAGCCGGCCATGAAAGATGTCGTCGAACAGCCGATTCATCTCCCGGTGGAGCGAGTGGAAAGGCGCCTCGAGAAGCGCGCGCTCGACGACTCCGCCTGAGCGGGCGGGGCTAACGGAATTGCGTGCCATGATGTATCTCCTGATCCGTCGATGTGGCCGATCGGATGCCGGCGTCGGATGGCTATTGAGCAAGAGGTGGGCCACTTCCTCCCGCCCGTCGAAAATCAGCAGTTTGCGCTTCGAGAACAGGCGTCAATGGACAAGGTGTCCCGCCGCCGCAGACACCTTGTCCGCGTCCGCTCAGAGAATATCTCGATCGGTGCAGACTCGAGCCGACGGCGGTGCGTCTCAAGGTGCTCGGCTCGGGATGACGACGGCATGTCCGAAGGCGTGGCGATGGAAGGGTCTTTGGGCGCGATAGCGGTCAGGCCGACTTCTATCGATCGCTCTCCATCGGCACCCAAGGTTTCGTGGATTGGTTGTCCGTAGCCGCTTGGACATGTTGTCCGTTACGATGTAAGTTCATCCTGATAAGGGTTTGATAACTCGCAGAATTTCAAATTGGCACGCCTGTTGCTGTAACCAGCTTGGCGGCAGCCCAGGCACCGGCAGCGTGGCGGGTTTTCCTCATGCGCGAAGGTCCATAGTGTTCGTTCGCCCAGCGAGCCGCACAACAGCACACAACGCCCTTGGGCAGGAGACTGCGATGACTGCATTCGTTCTGATGGCGGACCTTGATCATCTCGGCGACCGATGGGGTCGCCTGCTCGCTCTCGGAATCGTGACGATTGCGCTCGGCGTCGCCGCGCTGATCTTCGCTCCTTTTGCAACGCTCGGCACCGTATTCGTTCTCGGATGGCTGATCACGATCAGCGGAGTCGTCGAGGCCATCCACGCCTTGCATGTCAGACGCTGGAGCGGGGTATTCCTGCACCTCGCCGGAGGCGTTCTCGGCGTGCTTCTCGGCTTACTCATCGTGACTCACCCAACCTCCGGAGCGCTCGTGCTGACGATGTTGCTCGCCGCATACCTGGCGGTGATAGGTCTGTATCGAGCGATCACAGCGCTCTACCTGCGGCACCCGTCCTGGGGCTGGGCGGTACTCGACGGCATCGTTACGCTCGTGCTGGGGCTATTGCTCTGGACGGCGTGGCCGCTCTCCGCGCTTTGGTTTCTGGGTTTTGCGGTCGGTATCGCACTGCTCTTGCGTGGCTGGACCGTCGTCATGTTCGCGGTCGCAGTGCGGGCAATCGGCCGCAGCGCGTAGCATAGCGTGCCTACTCGGGGTTCCATTCTCTATCTAATGCAACCCGTATGACAGATGGAGCCGGAAGCGCGAAGCGGGCCGAATCGTCGCGCATGTGGACCTCAGGCGACGGCTCGCAACCGATCTCGCAGGAACTCTGGTGCGAGGTCCGCGCCGTTGGGCCACACCAGTGTCCGCAGCTCGGGGTGCAGCTGGAAGCGACGGAACATGTGCATGTTTCTCAACGGCTCGAAGATCGGCCCGTAGAGCTCATCCGAGAGATCAACGTCGCCGGCTGCCCCATCGTCGAACTTCAACCAGATGGTGAAATTGGAAACATAGCGCGCATCGATGATCCGGGGAATCACGGTCATCACTCCAAGGGCTCAATTTTGGGGAGAGACTTCTGTGACTGGGCGAGCGCCCATGCCGCGGAGAGCTCTTCCTTGTGCAACAATCGCCACTCCTGCACGTGCGCAAGCGGGCGTTTCGGCAGGAATCCGTTGACCTCTCCGGTTGCGACGTTGACTGTCGCCTCATGCTCGCCTTAAACGGCGTGGAAATGCGGTGGCGCATGATCACGGTAATACATGGCGATTACGATTCCCAGAAATCGGCTGAGCTCAGGCACGCCGAGCATTTTAGCCGCTCTTCGCCGATTCGCCGGCGGATTTGAGCGCAGTCGGCGCCCCGGTGAAGGCCATTCAGGCACTTGCGTGCGTGCGGGGGCGGAAAATGGCTGTGGTGAAGACCTTGGTTCTGGTCAGAACGGTGGCGATGCGCATAATGGACAGCGGTCATGTTCCTGCGCGCCACAGTCCGCAAGAA
>JASHRH010000448.1 GCA_030037475.1 Acidobacteriaceae bacterium | reverse complement strand
AGGTCATGGATCGATGCGATGCGATCGATGGCCTCAAGGATGGAATCATCGACGATCCACGGAAGTGCGACTTCGACGCGCGGCGAGACGTACCGGCCTGTCCCGCCGGCACGGACGGCCCCGAGTGCCTGACTGCGGCACAGGCGGAAGCGGTGATGAAGATCTATGGCGGCCCGCGGAGCCGCGGAAAGGCTCTTTTCCCGGGCTACATGCCGGGAAGCGAGGCGGTGGCTCCGCCCGCGTTCGGCAGAACGCCGCCGGCCAGCGCCTGGTTGGGCCTCATCGTGCCGGCGAGGCCCGGCGTGGAGCCCGCCGATTTCAATCTGGCGGAAAATATCATGCGCTACCTGGTGCATGTGCCGCCCCAGCCCCACTACGACTATCGAACGTTCGATTTCGATGGTGACGTACACATGCTGGACGCTTGGGGGAGGAAGGCGAACGCGACGAACCCCGACCTCGCGAAGTTCAGCGCCCGCGGCGGAAAGCTGATCATGACCTATGGATGGGCGGATCAGATTCTGCAACCTCTGGTGGGCGTGCAGTACTACGAGCGCGCCGTCGCGCGCAACGGACCGGGCACGACAAACTTCTTTCGCCTGTTCATGGTGCCCGGCATGACCCATTGCGGCGGAGGGAACGGCACCGATCAGTTCGATTCGGTCACGGCGCTGATCGATTGGGTGGAGAAGAGCAAGGCGCCGAGCTCGATATTCGCAAAGCACGTCAAGGGCAACCGAGTCGTGCGCACGCGCCCGCTCTGCCCCTACCCCGAAGTCGCGCGATACTCCGGACACGGCAGTATCGACGCCGCGGCGAACTTCAGGTGCGCCAGCCCCTAAGGCCGCGCCTCGCTGCGCATCGGCCGGTGGCGAAAGGCGACGAATTCCGCGACTGTTCGATTACGCCACTCCAGCACCGCGACCGGGTCGGCCGAGCCGATAGCCCGTGCCCATCTGAGCGGTGGGAGAAGGCCGGCGACGTCGTGGTAGTTCAGATGATATGTACCTGCTGCCGTCATGCGTGCCGCATGCTTCGGCAGCAGCTCGTCGTTGATGGCGTCATTGCGGGCACTGTAAATCATCAAATATGGCGCGCGCACCGAACCCGCATCTATCGACCCGTATAGGCCTCCATCGATATTGACCACGCCGGCCACACGCTCGTCGCGCCGTGCAACCTCAGTTGCGACCGCGCCGCCCA
Source organism: Acidobacteriaceae bacterium (assembly GCA_030037475.1). GTDB lineage: Bacteria > Acidobacteriota > Terriglobia > Terriglobales > Acidobacteriaceae > Palsa-343. The sequence continues at coordinate 3,152 of JASHRH010000448.1, read as the reverse complement.
GGGAATAGCCGACGAGATGCGCTTTCAACGGCTCCCCTGCGCACGCCGTTCGGCCCGGAATCGCCGCGAGAATCGACGCCCAGTTGTCGAGCACGAGGGATGTGTCCTTGGCGCGCTCGAGGGCGATGCGATTGGTATTGTCGGATGCCTCGTAGAGCCGGCGCGCAAGCCCGGCGCGCTCCGCTGTGCTCGCACGCCTGATCTTCGCAGTGAGATCCCGGGCCAAACGCTTCCGTGGCAACGCTTGATGCCGGTTGAGCGCCCGCAATTCGGACAACTGATCGCGGTGCTCGATTGCAATCACGACGTGACCGCGACTCGCCAAGTCCTCCATCATTGAGGTGTTCTCCGACGCGAAGGAGATCAGGCCGTGGTTGTAAATCACGGGACACGACGGCTGCACGGCGGTCGCGAAAGCTGCCGCCGGATGAGAGGCAGTGCGACGCCGGATCAGCGTCAGGAGGGTTCGCGCAATCAGTGACGTGCGGCCATCGTCGCGCAACTGCTTCCACAGCCTTTCCGTTGTGGCCCCAGGCGCTGGACGCGCCGGATACCAGAGCTTCAGGAGCAGCTTGCGGCTCTGAGCCGCGCTCATCAGGTGCCGCGGCCGGCCGGGATCCTGCAACTCGAGCGTGATGGAGCCGACGGGCAGCGGACCATTGGGGTGCGGCAGCGACACGAGCCTTCCTACCTATGACGGGAAGGCCAGATACCGGTAGGCCACGTCAGCCAACTGGGCCGCGAAGCGCTTGCCGCTGGAAGAGGATCTCCAGGAGTCCTCTTCGCCGTGCAACAAGGGCCGGAGCAGCTGAAAATTGAACAAGTGGCAGAGCACCTCCGCGGCCTCGTCGTGATTCTTCACGAGGATCTCGCTTGATCGACTGCGCAGGAATGTCCTGAATCCCTGCAGCGCCAGCTCCTCGAGATGCGTCCAGCCTCCTCCCACCCGCTCCGGGTGCTGCCGCGAATAGAGATAGGCTGGCCGCATGAGGTGACCGATCGCGGCGATCTGATCGAGGGCGTCGGTGGCAATCGCTCGGAGTGCCTCGAGCAGCGGTGTATCGGGCGCCGCCAGCCGCTTTCCAGGACGCCGCGCCCACTCCTCGACCTTTCGGTAATAAAGCTCCAGCAGCACCGACGCGGTGGCGTCCACGTTGCTGAAACGCTGATAGAGAGTGGCCGGGGACACATCGGCCTTGCGCGCGAGATCCGCCACGCTGATTGCAGCGAACGGCCGATCTTTCAGCAGCTCATCGAGAGCCGCGAGAATCCGGTCGCGCTTCTCCTGGGATCGCCGCTGATTCGCCGGCTTGGCCCGCATTGCGTTCAGGAATACAAATATAAATGATATTTATATTATTACCGTGTACGCTAATGAGGGTCAAGCGAGAAGCTGGGAACGGATCAAGGCAGATATGAGCATTTTCAGCGGCTCATCGGCCGCCGCCTTCCTGGTCGCGAGCCTGATTCTCGCGGTCACGCCGGGCCCCGGCGTGTTTTACATCGTGACGCGCTCCATTTCGCACGGCCGTCGTGCCGGGCTCGCCTCTGTCGCCGGAGTGGCCCTCGGAAATCTTGGCAGCGCGGTAGGCGCCTCGGTCGGCTTGGCCACGCTCTTCGCACTTTCGTCGCTCGCATTCCAGACGGTGAGGTACGCCGGCGCGGCATATCTCGTGTGGCTCGGAATACGGGCGCTGCGCGCGCCGCCCGTCCGGCACGGGAAGCTCGACGGCTCGCGGCCCGGCCGGATTTTTCGGGACGGGCTCGTCGTCGCGCTTCTCAATCCCAAGACAGCGCTCTTCTTCTCAGCTTTTCTTCCGCAGTTCATGGATCCCCGCGCATCGACCGTGCTCCAGGGCGTGCTGCTCGGTGCGATCTTCGTGCTCATTGCCTCCTGCACGGATACGGTGTACGCGCTGGCAGCGAGCGGTATCGCCCCAAGACTCTCCGGCACGCCAGCCGGCGGGTTGCGTGCGAGCCGTTATTTCACAGCCGGCGCGCTGATCGGTCTCGGCGTTTATTCCGCCACATCGACGGGCAGCTCAAAGCCGGGATAGACGAAGGCGCGCGCGAGCAGCGTGCAGTCCTTCTCGCTCACGCCATGACTGCGCAGAACCGCATGCCAGCGGCTCTCCACCGTTTGCTTCATCCGGTCGATGAGGGCGGCGGCCTGAGGCTTGTCGAGCCGGAAGTGCTCGCATTCACTCAGAAGGTTTTCCCGGTTCGCGTAGCGATTGAATCGCCCGACGATGAGCGCGAGGTCCCGCCGCTCGATGCTGGTCAATGGGTTGGGCGTCAAGTCATAGGCAGGAGCCAGCTCGAAGTCCTTGCCCGGCGCAATCAATCCGTGATTTCGGGGATGATCGTCGGTGTTGGAGATCAACGCGTTGAAGACCATGCGGCCAAAAAGCTCACGCAGGTCAGCCGGGGCGCGATGACTGCGCCGGCGAAGCTCATCGGCCAGCAGGAGGTAACTCCAACGGGACCGATCGGCAATCGTGTCGCCGGCATCGAGCGCCGTGAGAGCACTCACGAAGCGGTGCCGGAGGTAGCCCTCAGGGACCTTCACCCGGTCGAAGCGACGCACGAGGAGGATATCGGCATTCGCCACGTCCACCACACGGGCGTCGCACGCACGCAGGCCGCATTCGCGCGCGAGCGCGAGCATCGCGGCTTCCACGCGCGTGTTGTTCCAGCGATCGCCTGTTGCTGGAAATTTGGCCACCCAGAGTCCATCGTCGGTTTCGACCACATTTTTCGGCCGCGCACCGCCGAGGGAGGTGCCGGGCTGGAGGAGCTCGGCGAACTGCGGGGGCAGACTTATGGAATCGTCGGCCTGCACAGCCTCGGCGAACTTCAGGAGCTTCTCGAGCGCGATCACCTGGTTGAAGCGCGTCGTGGGCGCGGGCGGGGTCTTGCCGCGGCCGAAAGCGAGCGCCCCCACCCGGTCCTCGGGCGAATGCAGCAGATAGTCGACCTCCGACAGCGCGATGCTGCTCAGGTGTCGTTCGATGATGCGGCGTCCCCAGGCATCCGGGGACGCATCGCGCAAGGGCCCGAAGATGCCGTTCAACTTCACGGTCTCGAATCGTCCCGGGCGGAGTGGAAGCTCGAAGGGATCGAGCGGGACGGCATCCTCCCGGCCGAGATAG
>JASHRH010000447.1 GCA_030037475.1 Acidobacteriaceae bacterium | reverse complement strand
GACGCCGCTGATACCCGCGCAGGATCACAAACGGATCGGCGAGGGCGACACCGGCCCGAACACCGGCGGGATGGGCGTGTACACCACCGACACGATGCTCGATGCGCGGATGCGCGCGTGGATCCTGGAACACGTGGCGCAGCGCGCGGTGAACGCGATGGCGCTGGAAGAGACTCCTTTCGTGGGCGTGCTGTACTGCGGGTTGATGATGACGGCGACCGGGCCGATGGTGCTGGAGTTCAACGCGCGCTTCGGCGATCCGGAGACGCAGGCGATTCTGCCGCGGCTGGAGAGCGACCTGGTGGAGGCGCTGGAAGCCTGCGTGGAAGGGCGGCTGAGCGAGACCGAATTTCGCTGGAAGCCGGGGGCGTCGGCGTGCGTGGTCGCGGCGTCGGAGGGTTATCCGGGCAGCTACGCCGTCGGCAAGCCGATCTCTGGACTGGACGATGCGGCGCGAGTGCCGAACGTCGAGATTGACCACGCCGGGACCGCCGCCGAAGGTGGGCAATACAAGACCGCCGGCGGGCGCGTGCTGGGCGTGACCGCAACCGGCGCGACGCTGCGCGACGCGCTCGATTCCGCGTATGAGGCGATGGGCCGCATCTCCTTTGCGGGGATGGTCTATCGGAAGGACATTGGGTGGAGGGCGCTTCAGAAGAAGTAGTAATCCGGGATAGTGGTCAGCGTTGGGTATGAATTGGGTGTCCCGCACCGGCCCGCTGAAGTTGGGCCGATGCGGGACTCGCCGCTCCGCAGCCGGTTAGCTGGCGGAACTGGTGGACTTGCCTTCGAGGACCGCGATCGCCTGCTCGACGATGGGAGCGAGGTTCTTGAAGTCGTTCACCAGCGTCACGAAGTCCGCGTAGACCTTCGAGTCGGCGGAGAAGTTGAGGCCGTCGGCGGTGAGCGCGCCCTCTGAGGCGGCGATCAGCGCCTCGACGTCGCCAACCACCGTTGACAGGCCGGAGATGAAGGGTTTCTCCAGCGGCTTCTCCGATTTCAGGATCGTCTCGACCCGGAGAGCCAGGCCGACGACAGCGGTGACGGCGTGGGCGATCCACTTGCCGAAGTCGGCGACTCTGACGCCCAGTTTTTCAAAGATGTTCATAGGGTTCCTTTGCACACGTGTGGTTTGGAAAAAGAAGGGCAAAAGGAAAAGGGCCGCCGGATGGCGACCCTTCTCGCGAGAAACTCGGATTTTGCCCTTTATTTTCAGTATAGCGCGCGGAGCATGAAAGACTGCCAACTTTGTTGGCGTGGAAGCCCTGTGCAATCAGTGAGAAAACTTTCGTAATAGACGCAAAAGGCTTGACAGTTTTTCGAGCAGACGGGGATGAATCGGCTGGCGGTCAGGAATGGAATAAGGCTGCTGGCGAAATGCGATTGAGCAACTGGCAGACAACAGGAAGACAGCCAGCGACAACTTTCTCTCCGAACGTACCCTCTATTATCCTGCGTAGCCTCGCCTGCGGCACCCCGCGGGACGTTGCGGAGGAAGATGAAATCCCTGGCCAACCCCACGCGCCTCGGGCCTGTCCTCGAAGACCATCTCGTGCAGGTCATCGTCGAGACGCCCGCCGGCTGCCGGAACAAATTCGCGTTCGATCCCGATCAGGCCATCTTCACTCTGAAGAAGGTCCTGCCTGCTGGCATGACCTTCCCGTACGATTTCGGATTTCTTCCCCGGACGATCGCGGGAGACGGCGATCCGCTGGACGTCCTGCTGCTGATGGATCAGCCCGCGTATCCCGGCATTGCAGTGCGGGCGCGGCTGATCGGCGTGATCGAAGGCGAACAGCTCGACGGGAAGAAGAAGATCCGGAACGACCGGCTGGTCGCCGTGGCCGAAGCCAACCACCAGTATGCGAAGGTGCGGAAGCTGAACGATCTTCCGGCCCGATGGATCAGGGAACTCGAAGACTTTTTTGTGAACTACCACAAGCTCGAAGGGAAGGCCTACCGCCTGCTGGGATGCAAAGGCGCCGCTGCCGCTTTTCGGCTGGTGAAGAAGACCCGCAGCAAAAAATGATCGAACTGGTCATTTTCGCTTCCTGGTCGGCCGGGTGGTGATCGGCTTCACGGTGGAACGGAGCGCGGCCGAACGGCTGTCGGCATCGACGCCGCCCGATCCGCGCTCGGGTGTCCGCTACCAGCGATAGATCGTGAGCTTGTCGAGATAGGCGGTCGAAGAGCCGCTGGAGCCCTGGCCGTCGACCTGGAAATTGGTGAGCAGCACCGAGGCCCAGCCAAGCGCGAACGACGAGGGAACCGTGGCGTCGATTGGCTGTTCCGTGCCGTCGAGCCAGATGGAGTGGTAGGTGACGTTGCCGGAGGCGTCGCGCGAGTACCAGACCTGGATGTGATGCCAGGTGTCGGCGGCCCAGCTATGGGCATTACAGGATTGCTGTGACTCAATCCAGTGGTCGACGTAGTTTGTCGGTGAGCCGGCGTTCTCGGTGTAGTCCCACGTATGTGCGTTGCCGTCGCACTGGACGCCGTAGATGACGGTCTGGCCATTGGTCGTGACCTGGTTCATGTCGAATTCGAGCGTATCGACGCCCGACCCGGAGTTAGCGAGATAGATCCAGGTGTCGTAGAGGAAGTTGGTCGCGCTGGGGTCGGAGCCGAAGGACACCCAGTAGCGCTCGCCGCCGCCGCTGGTGTAGCTGGTGGCGAACTCGCGGGCCTGGCCGCTGAGCGAAGGCAGCGTGACGAGGGACATGACGCCGCCGGCACTGCCACTGGTGCCGGCATCGTCGGCTTCCTGCCAGTTGCCGAGGCCCTGGATGGCATTAACGGCGACGGCTGTGGAGGGAATGACAGAGGGAAGGCCGGAATTACCCGAGTTGCTCGTTCCGGAGCCGGAGTTGCCGGAACCGGAAGAGCCGCTGCCTGATCCTGAGCTGCCAGAGC
>JASHRH010000446.1 GCA_030037475.1 Acidobacteriaceae bacterium | reverse complement strand
CTGCAACGGCGACGAGGGCGATCCGGGAGCGTTCATGGATCGCAGCGTGCTGGAGAGCGATCCGCAGCGGGTGCTGGAAGGGATGGCGATCGCGGCCTACGCGATCGGGGCGAGCAAAGGGTACATTTACGTGCGCGCGGAATATCCGCTGGCGGTGCAGCGGCTGGGGGTGGCGATTCAGCAGGCGCGGCGGCGGGGATTTCTGGGCAACGGAATCTGCGAGACGACGTTCAGCTTCGACGTGGACATCCGGCTGGGAGCAGGCGCGTTTGTGTGCGGAGAGGAGACGGCGCTGATTGCCTCGATTGAGGGCAAGCGCGGGACGCCGCGTCCGCGTCCGCCGTATCCGGCGGTCAGCGGGCTGTGGGAGGCGCCGACGCTGATCAACAACGTAGAGACGTTCGCGAATGTGCCGCCGGTGGTCCGGAAGGGCGGGGAGTGGTTCGCGCAAATGGGGACGGCGCGGAGCAAGGGAACGAAAGTCTTTGCGCTGACAGGCAAAATCCAGAGGACGGGGCTGGTGGAAGTGCCGATGGGGATGACGCTGCGGCAGATCATCTTCGGGATCGGCGGCGGCGTGCCGGACGGGCACAAGTTCAAGGCCGTACAGACGGGCGGGCCATCGGGCGGATGTTTGCCGGAGGAGCACCTGGATTTGTCGATCAGCTACGATGCGCTGATCACGGCAGGCTCGATGATGGGCTCGGGCGGCATGATCGTGATGGACGATACGTCGTGCATGGTGTCGGTGGCGCGGTTCTTTATGGAGTTCTGCATGACGGAGTCGTGCGGGAAGTGCGTGCCGTGCCGCGCGGGGACAGTGCAGATGTACGAGCTGCTGACGAAGATCTGCAGAGGCGAAGCGACGCATCGCGACCTGAAGCAACTCGAGGAGCTGTGCGAGGTGGTGGGCGCGACCAGCCTGTGCGGGCTGGGACAGACGGCGCCGAATCCGGTGCTGAGCACGCTGCGGTATTTCCGGCACGAATACCTGGCGCACATCGACGAGAAGCGATGCCCGGCGGGTGCGTGCGCGTTGAGCGCGGCGCCGGCGGCGGAGACGGTCGAGGCCGCTGGCCGGGAGGTCCACGCATGAGCCCGGAAGCGAATATCCGCACCCTGACGATTGACGAAGTGGATGTGAGCGCGCGCGCGGACCAGACGATTCTGGAGGCGGCGCGGGAGCACAACATCGCGATTCCAACGCTTTGCCATCTGGAGGGGCTGTCGGAAGTGGGCGCGTGCCGGCTGTGCCTGGTGGAGGTGAAAGGCGCACGGCGGCTGCTGCCGGCGTGCGTGACGCGGGTTGAGGAGGGGATGGAGGTCACGACACATTCGCCGAAGATCGACCGCTACCGGACGATGGTGCTGGAGCTGTTCTTTGCGGAGCGGAACCACGTGTGCAGCGTGTGCGTGGCCAACGGGAACTGCGAGCTGCAAAGTCTGGCGCTGCGGCTGGGCATGACGCACGTGGAGATTCCCTACCAGTACCCGCAACTGCCGGTGGACGCTTCGCACCCGCGGTTCACGGTGGATCACAACCGGTGCGTGCTGTGCACGCGGTGCGTGCGGGTGTGCGGAGAGATCGAAGGCGCGAACACGTGGGGCGTGATGGGGCGCGGCGCGCAGTCGCTGGTGATCACGGATTTGAAGGAACCGTGGGGACAGAGCGAGACATGCACGAGCTGCGGGAAGTGCGTGCAGGTGTGCCCAACCGGAGCGCTGTTCGAGAAGAACCGCGCGGGGATGAGGACGCAGAAGCATCCGGAGTTTCTGCCGTACCTGCGGATTATGCGCGAGGGAGAGCCATGAGCGAGATCAAAACACTCGCGACTGCGTGGCTCGACGGCTGCTCGGGATGCCACATGTCATTGCTGGATCTGGATGAGCGACTGATTGAGCTGAGCAGCCAGTTCACGCTGGTGCATTCGCCGCTGGTGGACCGCAAGACATTTCCGGAGCACGTGGACGTGACGCTGGTGGAAGGCGCGGTCGCGAGCGAGGACGATCTGAAGAAGATCCGGAAGATCCGGGAGCACACGGGCGTGCTGGTGTCGCTGGGAGACTGCGCACTGACGGGGAATGTGTCGGCGATGCGGAATCGGTGCGGGCCGGGACCAGTGCTGCTGCGGGTGTATCCGGAGCCGGCGCCATCGGAGGGCGTACCGGCGCTGCTGGACCGGGTGCGGCCGGTGCATGAGGTGGTGCCCGTGGATGTATTTGTGCCGGGATGTCCGCCGTCGGCGGAGACGATCTACCAGGTGCTGGTTGAACTTCTGGCGGGACGGATTCCGACGCTGGAAGGCGTCGCGCATTTTGGGTGAGGAACAGTAGTCAGGAGACGGTAGTCGGTAGTCAGTAGTCAGGATTCGAGAGTTTCGAGAAGGAGAGTTATGTCGCGCACCATCGTCATCGACCCGGTCACGCGCCTGGAGGGGCACGGGAAGATCACGCTGCGGCTGGACGAAGCAGGGGTGGTGCAGGACGCGATGTTCCACGTGACGCAACTGAGGGGGTTTGAGAAGTTCTGCGAGGGGCGGCCGTTTTACGAGATGCCGAACATCACGGCGCGGGTGTGCGGCATTTGCCCGGTGAGCCACCTGATTGCCTCGTCGAAGGCGTGCGATGCGATCCTGGCGGTGAAGATTCCGCCGGTGGCGGCGAATCTGCGGCGGGTGCTGAACCTGGCGCAACTGATCCAGTCGCACGCGCTGAGCTTCTTCTATTTGTCGTCGCCGGATCTGCTGCTGGGGATGGACGCGCCGCCAGAGGAGCGGAACATTCTGCACCTGGCGCACACGCATCCGTCGATTGCGGCCGACGGCGTGGCGCTGCGGCAGTTTGGGCAGCGGGTGATCGAGCTGATGGCGGGGCGGCGAATTCATCCGGGGTGGACGCTGCCAGGCGGGGTGAATGAGGCGCTGAACGCGGAGAAGCGGGACCAGATTCTGGGCATGATTCCGGCGGCGGTGGCGGCGATCCAGCGGACGCTGGGGTGGTTCCGCGACGCGACGGAGAAATTCAGTGCGGAGATCGAGGTGTTCGCGAATTTTCCGACGCTGTTTCTGGGGACGATCGACGACCGCGGGCTGGCGGAGTGCTACGACGGTTCTTTGCGGGTGATCGACTCGGAAGGAAACATCATCGCGGGCGAGCTGGAGCCGGCGCGGTATGCGGAGTATATCGGCGAAGCGACGGAACCGTTCACGTATATGAAGTTTCCGTACTACAAGCCGCTGGGATATCCGGGCGGGACGTATCGGGTGGGGCCGCTGGCGCGGCTGAACCTGGCGGGGCGGTGCGACACGCCGCTGGCCGATGTGGAGTGGCGGAGGTTTCGGGCGATGTCGCCGCGGCCGCTGCTGAGCTCGTTCCACTACCACCAGGCGCGGCTGATCGAGATGCTGCACGCCGCAGAAAAGATGGAGCGGGTGCTGGCGGACAAGGGAATTCTGGACAAGCACGTGCGGGCGACGGCGTCGGTGAACAGCCTGGAAGGCGTGGGTGCAGCGGAAGCGCCGCGGGGAACGCTGATCCACCACTACAAAGTGGACGAGAACGGACTGATCGTGTGGGCGAACCTGATCATCGCGACGGGACACAACAATGCGGCGATGAACCGCGGGATTCTGCAGGTGGCGCGGCATTATGTGCAGGGCGATGAGGTGAAGGAGGGGATGCTGAACCGCGTGGAGGCGGTGGTGCGGACGTTCGATCCGTGCCTGAGCTGCTCGACGCACGCGATGGGACAGATGCCGCTGACGGTTGAGGTCCGCGCGCCGAATGGAAGCCTGGTGCGCGAGGTGCGGAGGGGCTGAGGCAGGACGCGATGCGGACAACGAATGCAGAAATGCTCCTGCCTGCCGCACTTTGCACCTCAGTGCGCAGGCACGCTGGGTACCCCGCACCTTGCGGCTCCACGACCCACCCTGTCCGCGATGAAGCTGCGGACAACCATCCCACCACGCCAACCACAGGCGTGCCGGGGACCCCGGGCAAGGGTGGGGCGCCCACTGGAAGACCGGTGTTGCTGGCGTGCGGGAATCCGCTGCGACAGGATGATGGGGTGGGATGGCGGATTGCGGAAGCGGTGGAACGTGCCTTCCCAGGGGCGCGGCTGCGGATTATCGCGGTGCAGCAATGGACGCCGGAGCTGGCGGAGGAGATCGCCGGGACGGAGCTGGCGATCTTTGTGGATGCCAGCGCGACGGATGAGGCGGGAGCGATCCGGGTGAGGACGGTTTCCTCCCCCGGTTTCACTCGCCCTGTCCCCCAAGGCGGGGGACAAGGGTGGGGCACTCGCACCCGACTGGTGGAAACGCACCAGTTAGAGCCTGCCGGATTGCTGGCGCTGGCGAAACAGGTGTGCGGGCATGCGCCGGTGCGGGCGTTTGTGGTGACGGTGGGCGCGGGGTCGTTCCAGTACAGCGAAGAAATCTCCGGCAAAGTGCGCCAGGCGGTGCCGCGCGCAGTGCGGCTGGTGGGGAATCTGGTGGCGGCGTTTGCGCCGGAGGCGTGAACGCGAGCAGCGTCAGGGCTGCTGC
>JASHRH010000445.1 GCA_030037475.1 Acidobacteriaceae bacterium | reverse complement strand
AATGAGATTCTTCAGTTCCTGCTCATCTGGCTGGGCGCGCTGCTGATTCCGATCCTCGGCCTGATCGAGGCGGGCGGCTGGACGAACCTCAGGGCCCAGATCAGCGCGCGGATGGGCAGCGAATACGTCCACCTGTGGAGCACCACGGCGCACTTCCGCGACAACCCGATGGGCATTCACTGGACGGGGATCGTCTTTGGCCTCGGGCTGGTGATCAGCTTCGGCTACTGGACGACGGATTTCCTCGTTGTGCAGCGGGTGCTGTCCGCGCACAGCCTGCGCGCCGCGCGCATGTCGCCGATTATCGGCGCGGCGTTCAAGATGTGCGTGCCGTTCATCGTGATTCTGCCCGGACTTCTGGCGCTGTCGGTGCTGCCGTTTCACCTGGTTCCTGAGACTGTGGCCCGAGTGACCGGACAGCCGAGCTACAACGAGGTGCTGCCGCTGATGATGGTGCGGTATCTGGGGCCGGGACTGCTGGGGCTGGGCGTGACCGCGCTGATTGCCGGATTCATGTCGGGCATGGCCGGCAATGTGAGCGCCTTCGCGACGGTGTGGACGTACGACATCTACGGCGCCTTCATGAACAGGAAAGCCAGCGACAGCCATTACGTCGCGATGGGCCGCTGGTGCACGTTCATCGGCGTGCTGATCTCCGTCGGTACGGCCTATATCGTGCAGCACGCGGCCAGCATTATGGATTACGTCCAGGCGCTGTTCAGCTTTTTCATCGCGCCGCTCTTCGGCACGGTGATTCTGGGCATGCTGTGGAAGCGCGCGACGAAAGCCGGGGGATTCTGGGGTCTGCTGGCCGGAACCTGCACGGCCATCGGGCTGTGGCTCTGGGTCTATCGCGATCCTTCGGCGCTGCGCTATGTCGCGCTTTCTCCGGACGCGAAGGCCATGGCCGCCGACATGTACCGCGCACTGTGGTCCTGGCTGGTCTGCGTCATCGTGACCATCGTGGTGAGCTACATGACTGCGCCGCGGCCGGTCGCCGAACTCGATGGCCTCGTCTACGGCGCGACGAAGATTCCCGAAGAACACGACGATCACTGGTATCAGAAGCCGATCGTGTGGGCGGGCGTCATCGCGGTTGTGTTCGTCGCCGTCAACATCGTCTTCTGGTAAACGCGGAGAGTACACATGCGCGAATCGCTTTCGATCTGGTTCTTCTCCGGCGTCCTGCTGCTCGTTTACGGGCTGCTGATCGCGGGCACGGGAATTTATGAGTTTTGGCATCCGCCCACACCTGTGCCCGTGCTGTACCAGTTGCATCCGGCCATCTGGTGGGGCGGGATCATGACCGCAATGGGACTCTTTTATACCGTTAAATTTCGCCCGCGGTAAGCGCGCGCGGGCTTCATGGACTGATATCAACGAATCGTTAAGGAAAAAGAGATGAAAAAGCAGCTTACGTTTGGAGTGATTGTCGGGAACCGTGGATTCTTTCCGGATCATCTGGCCAAAGAGGGCCGCGAAGAAATCCTTGCGGTGCTGGAGAAGGCCGGGATTCGCGCTATCGCGCTCGCTCCGGAGCAAACGAAGTTCGGTTCTGTCGAAACCCACGACGACGCAATCAGGTGCGGCGACCTGTTTCGCGCGCACCGCGACGAGATCGACGGCATCGTCGTCACCCTGCCGAATTTCGGCGATGAGCGTGGCATCGCCGACTCGATCCGCTACTCGAAGCTTGACGTGCCGGTGCTGGTGCAGGCCACGCCCGACCGGCGCAACGACATGAAGATCTCCGACCGCCGTGACAGCTTCTGCGGCAAGATGTCGGCCTGCAACAACCTGATGCAGTACGGGATCAGGTACTCGGTGACCGCGAAGCACACCATCCAGCCCAGCTCGCAGGAGTTCGCCAAAGATCTCGACTGGTTTGCGAAAGTCTGCCGCGTGACGAACGGCCTGAAGAAGCTGCGCATCGGCGCCATCGGCGCGCGGCCGCAGGCGTTCAACACCGTGCGTTACAGCGAAAAGCTGCTGGAGCGCTACGGCATCTCGGTCGTCACGCTCGATCTGTCCGACATCTTCGGCATGGTCGCGCGCATGAAGGACGACGAGAAGGACGTGAAGGCAAAGCTGGACGCGATCCAGGCCTACGTCCCGACGTCAGGCGTGCCCGCCGCGGCGCTGATGAAGATGGCGAAGCTGGGCGTGGCCATCGAGCGCTTCATGAAGGATACGCACTGCACCGTTTCGGCGGTCCAGTGCTGGACCTCGCTCGAAGAGAACTTCGGCGTGGTGCCGTGCACGGTGATGAGCATGATGAGCGACAACCTGTTGCCGGCCGCCTGCGAAACCGACGTCATGGGTACCGTCTCCATGCATGCGCTGGCGCTGGCCAGCCAGACGCCCTCGGCGCTGCTCGACTGGAACAACAACTACGGCGACGACGAGAACAAGTGCGTCTGCTTCCACTGCTCGAACCTGCCGAAACATTTCTTCGAGAAGGTGAGCATGTACTACCAGGAGATCATCGCCGGCACGGTGGGCAAGGACAACACCTTTGGCACCTGCTATGGCCGCGTGAAGGCGGGTGACATGACCTACGTCCGCTTCTCCACCGATGATTACCACGGCAGGATTCGCGGCTATGTCGGCGAGGGCGAGTTCACCAGCGATCCGCTGGAAACCTTCGGCGGCGCGGGCGTGGCCAAAATCCCCGAGATGCAGAAGCTGCTGCACAGGATCTGCGAGGAGGGTTTCGAGCACCACGTCGCGGCGAACTTCTCGCATGTGGCCGCGCCGGTCTACGAGGCCGCCATCCGCTACCTCGGCTGGGAAATGTACTGGCACGAGCGGTAAGGGAGATCCCAACCTGTCGCGAAGAGCGCAACAAGGGTGGGACACCCCAGAAAATCAGGGCAACAACAACCAGGGAGCTCTCTTTAACCAGGAAGCTCCCTTTTGCTAGGGCGCTTTCAGGCTGCCGTCGTCCATGCAGGGCGCCGGTTCGGCCGTTTACTCCACCACAGGGCCTCCGCCGCCGATGTGGATACGCACCTCCTGGACAAAACCGATGTACGTCGTTCCGCCGCAGGTGAGCGGGTTATCGTTCATCTCGAGAATCCAGTGGCCGGACGTGGTCGGAATCCCGGTAATGTCGCCGGAGTTTTCCCACGTGAGTCCCGGAGGCAGCGTCCCGGAAGTGAGCGTCGTGCTGTTGCTCCACTGCCCGCCGGGTACGCAGTTGGCTCGGGGCCCTTCTGCGTTGAAGGGATGCCCGACCGTGCCATAGAGATCGATGCCGTTGCAGGTTCCGTGATCGTTTCCCGAGGTCATTCCCCAGCAACTGGCGCCACCCCAGCCGGTCACGCTGTAGAGGCCGGGCGCCTTCGGAGGCGGCGGGGCGGAGTAAGTGGGCATGCAGCCGCTCAGCACAAGAGCGGACGCGGTGGCGAACAGAAGCAGAACAACCCAGGAAGGGTTTCTCCAGGGACGATGACGGATCGGTGCCATATTTTCACCTCAGTGCATGGAGTCGCCGGTCCTCAGGGGCCCGGTGGCGGAAAATTGTGCAGCAGCGGAAAACAGGCCGGCCCGCCCGAGCAGGAGCAGCAAATACCGGGCGCCTGGATACTCAGTCCCCGGAGCCAGGAGACAAGCAGAAAAACGAACCGTGCGCGACACATGGCGCCCGCGCACAGCCAGCTCCTCTGAGCGAAAAGCTTGCTCTCAGGGCTCGGGGAAATAAATTAGCCGGATTTTAGGGTTGTCTCTGGATGCTGTCAAGCCTGAATTGCGAATGAGGTTCGGGCAGGGCACATGCGCCGTTACGCCGGTAAGCTCCGCAGCATCTTTCTGGCGCGACGGAACCACGGGCGCTCGCGGCGGCGCTGATAGCCGGGCATGCCAGGCGCTTTCTCGAGCACCTTGTGTGCCCACTCGCGAGCTTCCGCCGCGCGGCCTTCCCGCGCGAGCAGGTCGGCGTAGTTCAGGTAGGTTTCCGAGAGAGTAGAGAGCTTCAGCGACTCGCGAAAGAGGGCTTCGGCGCGATCCTTCTGGCCGGTGAGCGCGCAGGCATGGGCCAGCAGTCCCGCCGCACGGTGAAAGTCGTACTCGGGATCGTCTTTCACCGCGCGTTCAAGGTCGGGAATCGCGGCCTGCGCGTCGCCCAGGAACAACGCGCAGACGCCGCGGCGGTAAAACGGATCGGTGGTGCGCGAGCCCAGCGCGATGGACTGGTCGAAGGCGGCGCGCGCCTCGCGCAGGCGGCCCTCATCCATGTACAAATCGCCGAGCTCCTCGAAATTGCCGACGGCGCGGTTCACCTGCACCAGCACTTCCAGCTCGCGGATGCGCTTGCGGCGGGAGAATCCGCGGAACGACTGCCCGCTCAGCTCGCGCGTATCCGGCAGCGCCTCGACGGCCAGGTAAATGATGGCGCCCCAGGGTGGCCACGCAAAAAGAATGACCAGGAGCCACCACCAGTTCGGACGGCGGCGGAAGAAGTGGACGAGGGCCAGGATTTCCAGCAGCAGTCCCCACCACGTAAAAACAAAATTGAGAAGAAATCCCATGCCTGATCAGGTTTGCCGCGCGCCGGGCGGGGAAGGTTCAGTGTATAGGAGCCGATGGCCGCGGCAGCCGCCGCGCAGAGCCGTCTGCAGATTCTCCGCTACTCAGCCGGAGGAGCCAGCGGCGTCAAATCCAGCGCGCCGCGCAGCGAAGCTGCCTGCTGGACGTGATGGCGCGCGCACCACTGCTCCAGGTCGCCCGCCAGGCGCTCCGTGGCGCGCGGATCGGCGTAGCTGGCGGTGCCCACCTGTACGGCTGCGGCGCCGGCGAGCAGAAACTCCACGGCGTCTTCAGCGGTCGTAATGCCGCCCATGCCGATGATGGGAATCTTCACGGCGCGCGCCGCTTCCCACACCATGCGCACGGCGATGGGCTTGATCGCCGGCCCGGAGAGCCCGCCTGTGACGTTGGCCAGCCGCGGGCGGCGCGTCTCCACGTCAATGCTGAGAACGACAAAAGTATTGACCAGCGAGAGCGCATCCGCGCCCGCGTCCTCCGCCGCGCGCGCCATTTCCGGAATCGAAGTGACGTTGGGCGACAACTTGACGATCAGCGGCCGCGCCGCCTCTTTCTTCGCCGCAGTGACCAGCTCAGCCAGCGTCGCCGAATCGGAACCGAAGCTCAGGCCGCCGTGGCGCGTGTTCGGGCAGGAGACGTTCAGCTCGTAGGCCGCGATCCCCTCTGCCTGATTGAGCCGCGCGATCACGGCCACGTAGTCTTCGACCTGACAGCCGAAGACGTTCACGATCACCGCGCAGGTGGGATAGCGGCGCAGCGCCGGCAGCTTCTGCTCGACAAATTTCTCCACGCCGACGTTCTGCAGGCCGATGGCGTTGATCATGCCGGCCGCGGTTTCAATGAGCCGCGGCGCGGGATTGCCGGCCATCGGCTCGCGCGAGATGCCCTTGGTGACCAGGCCGCCGATGCGCCGGAACGAGACAATGTCCTCGAACTCCACGCCATAGCCGAAGGTGCCGCTGGCGGCGATCACCGGATTCACCAGCTCCACGCCGCAGAGCCGCACGCGCATGTCGGGCTTCACAAGTTCGCGCCTCAATTTCCCAGCATACAACTCGGGACAAAAGGCTCAGGGCGTTGGAGACATCGGTGTGGGCTTCGGGGCAGGTTTGTTTGCCGGTGCGGCCGGCTTCTGCGCCGGCGCGGAAGGTTTTTGCGCGGGCTGGGTTGCCGGCGCGGCAGGCTTCGTTGAGGGCGTGCCCGCCGGAGCGCTGGGCTTTTGCGCTGGAGCCGTTGTCACCGGCTTCTTCGCCGGAGCTGGATGCGGCGCCGGGCGCGGCGTCTCGATGCGCGGATAGACGACATCCCGCGCCGGTTTCAGCGCCTCGGTCAGCACCTGGCCCACCGAGGCTGACGGCTCGTGAATCCCGAGCAGCGCCGCAAAGGTCGGCGCAAGGTCCACCGGCTGCACCTGGTTCAGGTACTCGCCCGGCGCGAACGGCGCGCCCCACAACGCCAGCGGCACATGCCGGTTGTACGCCCACGGTCCCGAGGCCGCGGCTCCGTCCGAGGTCGCTGTCTGATACGCCGCGGGCATCACCATCACGTACCATCCGCCGTTGGGCGAGTAGCTGTTGGCGATCAGCCGTCCCCACGCGTTGGGCGGCAGCGTCCCGCTTGCCAGTTGCATACGCGTGTAGCTGCGGAAGAGCACCGGGCGCGGCGGCAGGCGATTGTCCGAGGGTTGCAGCGCCGCAGGCTGCGTGCCGGCGATGGGCGAGCTCGAGGGCAGCGGTTCCGGCTGCGCCGGCGTCAGCGCGCGAATCGCTCCCGGCAGCGCCTGCTGCACCGCCTGTTCCGCTTCCTGCTCGTCGATGCCATCCTTCATGAACTCCGAGTCGTTCAGCGAAATGTACGGCAGCAACTGGCGCGGCATCACGTACTCGATCTTCTCGCCCGGCGAAAACTTCATGTTCATCGCCTGGTTCAGATTCGTCACCAGCTTCGTCAGATCGAGCGTCGCCGCGTTCAGTCCGAATCCCGCGCTCGTCGCCGGATCGGGCGCCACGCCGCGATTCGCGGTCAGCGCGATCCACACGCTGCCCAGACCGCCGGGAATGTTCTTGTCCATCCAGGCGAAAAATCCGTCCAGCTGCGCGTCCAGCGAATCCACCGCCTGCTCTTCCTGATACGAGCCGCCCGGCTGTGGAGCGCCGGTGCTGAGCGAAATCGTCAGCAGGTCGGTCACATTGCGCTGGCCAAGCTGCTCGTTCTGGATCAGCGACTCAGCGAAATTCAGCTCGTAACTGTCCACTGCGGGCGTTGTGCCCACCTGCTGATAGAAATTGGTGGCGCTGGTCACGCCGGCGGCCTGCTCCGCCAGCGCAATGTTGTTGCCGCTGTTGAATCCATTCACCCAGTCGGGCAGCGTGGGCATGTAGAAGCTGGAGGTGATCCAGTAGCCCGACGCCGGATCGATCCAGTATGTGGCATCGGCGCCCGCCCCCGAGGAGAGCACCGCATCGCGTGCCCGGAGCGCAACGCCATACACGCGCGACTGCCCCGCCGTGCCCAGGCGCAGCTCATCGCCCAGCGTGGAAGCGAGCAGGTTTTGCGGCGAATTGCCGGTGACGTACTTCGGCGCGGTAGCCGACGCGCCGGGCTGGTCGCCGGGAATGCTCGACGAAGGCAGTCCGACCAGCTTGTAGCGTTCATCTTCGGTGGCGCCGACCTGCCGCTGCTGGTCGCGCGCCAGATTCCACCACCCATTGGCGGAAATACCATTGCCGTTGGTGTAGCTGCCCGTCGCAATGGCGGCATCGCCCGGAGCTGCTTCGGTGTTGGCGTAATCGAGGTAGCACTGCGG
>JASHRH010000444.1 GCA_030037475.1 Acidobacteriaceae bacterium | reverse complement strand
GGGACGAACCAGATCCATGGGACGCTGTATGAATTCAGCCAGGCATCGGCTCTGGATGCGAATACATACTTCAATGGTCGCGTCATCCCGGTGCCACCACTGCCGGTAACGCACTTCAACCAGTACGGATTGACGGCGGGCGGACCGATCTGGCTTCCCAAAGTCTACGACGGCAGGAACAAGTTGTTCTGGTTTTTCGCGTGGGAGGGATTGAAGGATTCCTCTCCTGCCACCACGACTCTGACGGTTCCGACAGCAGCCGAGCAGGAGGGCGATTTCTCGGCGCTGCTGAGCGGGGGCGGCAGCAGCTATCAACTTTACGAACCGAATACGGGGATCGATTCTGGTGGGAAGATCTCGGGTCGCACTCCAGTACCTAATAATTGCCTGACGGGCCAGTCCTCCTATTGTTCCGGAATAGCCAATGCGGGTTACACACTGAATCCGATCGCGCTGAATTACCTGAAGCTGTATCCGGCGCCGAATACCGCCGTCGGCGCGTCTGATTTCGATTCGTCGGACAATTACACGAGCAATGCACCGAGTGTGGACGACTACAGCGAAGAATTTGGACGCACGGATTTCAACGCCAGCGCGCAGGATCATGTCTTCTTCGATTTCCGGCACAATTACCGTTCGCAGGTAAAGGAGGACTATTTTGGTAACCATACGCAGGGTTCAACACTGATCCGCGAGAACTGGGGCAGCACGCTGGACAACGTCTACACGCTGAACCCCACCACGGTTTTTGACACCCGCCTGAACTGGACCTTCTTTTACGAGGCGCATGACTCGCCGGCTTCGGTGTACACGCCAACGCAAATGGGATTTCCGCAGAGCCTGCAGAGCGCCAGCCCGTATGTGGAGCTGCCGGTCATCAAATTCAACAGCGGCAGTTACGAGGGCTTTAACACCACCGCCGGACCTGGTTACGATCCGACAACAAGCTACCAGCTCTTCACCGATATGACGAAGCTGATCGGCAAGCACACGCTGAAAGTTGGTTTCGATGGGCGGAAGTATCTGATGCGGATCCGTAACTACGATGCATCGGGCAGTCCCTCGGGGTCGTTCACCTTCGGGAACAACTGGATGACCAGTGGGACCAGTGGTACGGCACAAAAGTTCGGCGCCGATCTGGCCTCCTTCGAGCTGGGGCTGCCAACAAATGAGAGCGACAGCTTCGACAATGAGTCGGAAGCCGACTATCACACGTACTACGTTGGCGCGTTTGCACAGGACGACTGGCGGATCAATTCCCGCCTGGTACTGAACCTGGGCATCCGCTATGACGTGGATACGCCTTTTGCCGAAAAATTCGGGCGCACGGAAAGCGGATTCAGCCCGACGGCTACCAACTCTGCTTCGGGCGCTACCTACAATGCCAAGGATACCGCGACGGTCAATAACACCACCGTTACGATTAACCCGTCCACGTTCAGCACCCTGGGTGGGCTGACGTTCCCGAACAAAAACGGGGGTGCGCCTTTCCAGATCGCGGACAGCGCGGGATTCTGGAGCCCGCGGTTCGGCTTCTCGTACAACCCGTCCTGGCTGAACAGCCGGGAGGTGATTCGCGGCGGCTTCGGAGTGTTCCTGCAGCCGCAGACGCTGCTGAGCCTGGGCGCTTCGGACAGTCCTTCCTCCAACGCTCTTACCTTTGCTTCCGGGTACAGCGCCGCGACCTCGTATACCGCCAGCGCCAATAGTTACTTCAATGACTGCGCTGACGGGGAAACGGCAACTGCGGCCTGTCCGGCGGGAGATACACCGTTTTCTCTTGGCAGCCCTTATCCGAGTGGGTTTGTTGCTCCGGCCGGCTCCTCTGCGGGAGCCAGCACGGCGCTGGGCGAAACGATCAGTTTCCTGTCGCCGGTGCAGCACGACATGTACTCCGAACGCTGGGACCTAGGTGTGCAGCATCAGCTATCGCAGAACACAATGATTGAAGGCATCTACGTGGGCAACCACGCGGTGCATCTGGATGTGACGGAGCAGAACATCAACGCCACGCAGACGCAATATCTGACTACGCATCCATATCTGGACGAGAACCTAGCAACAGCGATGGGGACGAGTGTACCCAACCCGTTTGCGGGGCTGGAACCGCTGAACAGCAGCCTCAACAAGTCCACGACGGCGCTGAATGCACTGGCCGTGCCCTACCCGCAGTTCGGCAGCTCAGCCATTGATGAGTACAACGAAACCATCGGGCAGTCGTGGTACGAAAGCGGGATGCTGCATGTGGAGCAGCGCGCCAGTCACGGACTGACGCTGACCGGAAACTACGCATTCTCCAAACTGATTGAGCAGGACACTCGGCTCAATGATGAGGACAACTTCCTCGATCGGCGCATTTCGCCCTTCGACCACACGCACCACTTCACGGTGGGTGGGACGTACAACCTGCCGTTCGGTAAAGGCGAGCACTTCGATTTGGGCGGCAGCCGGCTCTGGAACGAAATTCTGGGCGGATACGTGATCAACGGGATCTATCAGTTCGAGAGCGGAGCGCCGTTGTACTTCTCGGGGGATATACCACTACAGCAAGGTGTGGCACTGCGGGACATCAAGCTACAGCCGCGCAACACGAGTCCGGCCGGATCGGGGACTCCAGCGCTGGTCAACGCTCCCAGTGTTTTTGTGACGGGGTCTGGCACCAGCTGCACCGTCACCGCCTCGCAGCCTTGCGACGGGACGGTGTTCTTCAACGGACAGTACTCGTATCACTACCGGACTCTGCCGCAGACGCTCTCCTGGGTGCGCCAGGACGGATACAATAACCTGGACGCGTCGATCCTGAAGAATTTTCCCATCACGGAGGGATCGTATTTCCAGCTACGCTTCGAGACCTTCAACACGCTCAATCATCCGATCTTCGCGCCGCCGAATCTCACCCCGACGGCGAGTAACTTCGGATACATCACGGCCGCGACATCGAACAGCCTGCCGAGGCAGGTGCAGTTGGGCGGACGTATTGTTTTCTGACCAATCCTCCTGAAGTCCTTCCTGGGCGCGAGGCCTTCCTGGCTCGCGCCCTTTGTCTTTGGGCTGCGAACTGAGTGTCCGCGAGGTAATGTGTCCGGATACCGGCATCTCCGCCGAGCCGTCACTGAAGATGGAAAGCAATTCGGGAGGATCATCCTCCGCATACAATGATGTACAGAATGTGGCCCCGTAGCTCAGGTGGATAGAGCAGCAGTTTCCTAAACTGCGTGTCGGAAGTTCGAGTCTTCCCGGGGTCACCATTCCCCTCCCGGATCCTTCGCTGCACTCTGGATTTCGGCGGCGAATTCCCGCTGCGATTGTGCTTGGCGTCGCGCCTGCAAGGCAAGTTCGACATGTGCGCTGATTATGATTCACTGAAGTCGATCATCTTCGGCGCCCTGCGGAAGAGATTGGTTGTGGCAGCCAGATACGCGGCTCCAATGAGGAACCAGATGCCGCCGACGATCTTCGCCAGCGTGTTCAGGTTCCACCAGATTGAGGCGCAAAAGGCAAAACCGATGAGCGGGAGGATGAGGTCGCGCATAAGCTTCCGTCCACCTCCCCTGCGCAGAAAACTAAAGTGCCAGAAGGTCGACAGGTTGACGCCCATGAAGGCCAGGAATGCGCCAAAGTTGAGCAGTTCGCCGGCGTGCTCGTACGCGCTGCCGATGTCATTGAGAGCGACGGCGCCCGCCCAGGCCACGGCGCCAATGAGCAGAATGTTCCAGGTGGGCGTGTTCGTCTTCGGGTGAAGATGAGCAAAGATGCGGCGTGGCAGGACGCCGTCGCGTCCCATGCCGAAAAGCAGACGCGCCGCTCCTAGGCCACCGGTGAGCGCACTGCCCAGCGCTGCGAGGATGAGAACCACGCCCATCGCCTCGAAAAGAACCGGGCCGCCCACGCGGCGGCACACGTCCATGAAGGCGGTTTCGAGATTGGGGAAGGTATGCCAGTTGGGCCAGATGCGCTGGCCCAGGTAGATTTCTGCCCCTCCAAGGATTCCGGTAAAAATGCAGACCAGGACCGTGGCCAGCAGCACATTGCGTCGCGGATTCTTCACATCCTCAGAGAGCGTGGTGATGCCGTCGAAGCCGATGTAGGTGAGCGCGGCGAAGGAAGTGGCTCCCCAGATGCGCCGCATGTCGAAGGTCTTCGGATCATAGAAGGGGGCAATCGAAAAGAGCGCCGACCAGTGTCCGCGATGGAAGAGGTAATGAACGCCGAGGACAAAGAAGGCCGCAATGACAATACACATCGCCATCAGCAGCAGCTTGTTGGCGCGGGCTGAGGAGCGGATGCCGATCAGGTTGAGCGCGGTGATGAAGGCGGTGACGGCGAGCGCCGTAATGGGAAATGGAATGGAGGTGATGTAGCGGCTCTGCAGGGCGACCGAGATCCAGACGACATTGATGAGCGGCTGCAGGATGTAGTCGAGCAGCATGGCCCATCCGATGAGGAAGCCGAGATGCGGATTGATGGTCCGGCCAACGTACGTGTAGGCGGAGCCGGCAGCCGGGTAGACAGCGGCCATGCGGCCGTAGCTGACCGCGGTGATCACCATCGCCAGCATGGCCACCAGAATGGTGGTGACGGTGTGGCCGTTGGAGAGTTTCTGGGCTACGCCAAAGAGCGGGATCCCCGCCGTCGGCTGGATCAGCACCATGCCGTAGAAGATCAGGTCCCAGAGAGTGAGGACCTTTTTCAGCCGGATTTCTGAGCCCTGCTGGATGATTTCAGACATGGTCGCGGTTCTGCTACTGCGGAGCCGAACCGCCAGCCGCAGCAGTGGGCGTCAGAGTTTGTGGCGCAACATTCCAGCCATCAATGCGGATGACAGGAGCCTCCGGCGCGTCCCTGGGCAGCAGCGCAGTCAGCGTCCTCGACTCGCCCGGAACCAGTTCGATCCAGTTGTCGGACCAGAATGCGGGCGCGACGAGCCCGTCGGACGAAGTGCGTACCGCGGTGCGAACCTGAAAAGCGAGAGCCGAGGAGCGGTTGTCGAGATGCAGCCGGATCTCGCGGCCACGCGCGATATTGGCGATCTCGGCATGCGCGACGACCGTTGCGGGCGGCAGATGTGTCAGCGCGGTCAGGTCGGGATAGCGCTCCGCGGGCGTGTGCGTATACAGCGTCGCCGTCCAGTCGAAGGTAGTGAGCGTATAGGGCACCCAGTAGAAATTGCGGCTGACGATATGGCCGGCGGAGTCGGTGAGCGTCAGATCGATGAAGAAGATCCTTTCCATGCCGTTGAAGAGGCGGGCGGGCAGGTTGAATACCTGCTGCGAGCTGTCGGCGGACGCGTTCACGACGGTCTTCGCGCTGTACAGCTCGTTCCATCTGATGCCGCGGACATCGACGCTGGCATGAAGTCCGTCGACGTGCTTGTAGGCGCTGTTCACGACAACGATGGACTGGTCGTCGTATGAGTACTGGATGTGCAGTAGCTCGCAGGCCTTCTTCACACCGAAATAGCCGGCGTCCGCCTCGAGATTGTAATCGTAGAGGTGCCAGATCATGGAGGGCCACGCGTTGTTCAGCATCCACTGAATCACGCCGGTGGAGTAGTACTTGTTGCGTGTGTACGCCTCGAACATGGCGCGCTCCGAGGCGTATGCCATGGTGCCCGCCATGCGCGTAAACTGCGCGGCCGACGCCGGCTTAGCGTAGATGGCATTCATCGCATCTTCAAGGACATTCAGGCTGGTGAACCCTCCGCCACCAAAGTGGTAGCTCCAGTCGGCCGAGGGCGGCCATGCGTCGGGGTCGGGCAGAAATTTCGCGCGGCTGGCGCGAGATGGAATGTCCGGGCCGGGACTGGTTTCCGTGTTGTAGCCATACGCTCCACCGAAGACCTTGTCGATGTACCAGTAGCTCGATTCCACGTAATCGTAGGGACCGGTCATTTTGACGCCGCTGACACCGGTGA
The DNA here is from genome assembly GCA_030037475.1 of Acidobacteriaceae bacterium. Lineage (GTDB taxonomy): Bacteria > Acidobacteriota > Terriglobia > Terriglobales > Acidobacteriaceae > Palsa-343. Next base: position 7,632 of record JASHRH010000444.1, on the reverse strand, counting down.
CGGTCGTGGGCTTGGCTGAGGCCGATGAAAGCACAGGATTCGGCCAGTGGGTCTGCGCTTCAACATTGAGATAGGCCTGTTCCACGTTCGCCGGCGGAGGATAGTCGCTGCCATTCAGCCACACGAGGAGGCTCGGAAAATGGCGGAGACGCAGCATCTGGGAGCGCAGCGAGGCCGTGGCAATGGCGAGATCTTCCGGAGTCCAGGTGTTCCAGCGTTCCCAGTGATCGCAGCAGCACCAGCCGGCCATGACCAGGATCCCGTATTTGTCGGCCAGACGAAAGAAATCGTCGGTGTCCAGCTTGCCTTCCAGACGCAGCGCATTCAGGCCCAGATCGCGCACCAGGCGGAACTGCTGACGCAGGCGTACGGGATTGGTGCGGAGCAGCATGTCCTGTGACCAGCCTCCACCGCGGATCAGGATCGGTTTGCCGTTCACGCGGAAAAGTCGGCTGCCGGTGCCGGTCAGCTCTGAGGTGATCTCGCGGATGCCGAATTCGATGGTCTGCTGGTCGCTGAGCTGCCCCTGAACGCGGACGCTCATGGCGAGATGCTCAAGATGTGGGTCTCCCATCTGCCACGGCCACCAGATTTTCGGATCATGGATGCGCAGTTGCAGGAACTGTTCCGGCGTGAAAACGACGGTACGCTGCTCGTGCGGCGCCAGCGAGACGGTCTGCTGGAACTCCGCTCCGGATGCCGAGCCGGACACGACGCCCTGGACGGGGTAGCCAGTGGCATTCTCGATCTCGGCGTAGACGGTCAGCTCCGCAGTGTCCAGATTTTCATCGGGGAAATGCGTGACCACCATGGGTGAGCGCAGGGCAACTGCGCCGGTGCTGACCAGATCCACCGCGCCCCAAAGGCCCATGTCTTTGTCCGGCGGCTCGGGATTCCAATCAACCCAGTTGATGCCGAGATCGCTCGGAGCGGGAGCAAACGTCTCGACAGCCAGCACATTCGTGCGGCCCGGTTTGAGGTAATTGGTAACGTCGAGATCGTAGGTGCGATAGGCGCCGGCGATCTGTGTCGAATCGGCGACTTTATGACCGTTGAACCAGATGTCCGCGCGATAATTGATGCCGCCGAAATGCAGCCAGTAGCGAGCGCCCTTCTGCGCGGCCGCAGGGGCAGTGAACTGGTCGCGATACCACCAGCCGCAACGGTAGGGGCTGTCGGCAGGCATGGGCAGGTTGGCAAAAAGATGGCCGATCGGATACGACGTGCCGGGAATTTTGCGCAGATTGTCGCCGAAGTAGGGATCGGGATAGATGTCCGCTGCGACCTGGGCCGCCAGCACCGTGCTGGGCACCGTGGCGCTGATCCAGTCGCTCGTGGAAAATCCGGGAACGGAAATGGTGTCGCCGGGAGCGCTGAGTTTGCAAGCCGATTGCAAACGCCAGCCATCATGCAGGGGCGTCACGGCGGCCGCCTGCAGTGACGGCGCCAGAAGCCCGCAGACAACAAGATAAATTCCGATGTGTCGATTCATAACAATATCCGGAATCGGCAGTCTACCGCCGCAACGAGCCCCGTGTCCTCTGCCTTCGTGCATGGCCTAGGAATCAACCTGTCCAGGACGCTGACGAGTAGCGCACAGCCGCTCCTCTTGCGTAAGCTGAATCGCGAGACTGAAGCAAGGACAACCTAACGCGTGAAACGACTGGTAACGATCATGACCCTGCCCACCCTGGCTGGAACGCTGATGAGCGGCACCGTTGCCGCGCAGACTTCTCCGGCCTTTGTGAACACGCTGATGCCGGAGCCCGCACATTTGACGGAGGGCGCGGGGTGGCTGCCCATTCGGCCGGGCTTTGCGGTGGCAACGGACAAGTTCCATGACCAGCGGCTGGATCACACGATTGCCCGGGCAATGCAACAGCTCACGCAGCAGACGGGAGTCGTGATCAGGGAGGCACCGGCGGGTTCAAAGGCAGCGCTGATCATCTCCGTCGACGGACCGGGAGAGCCCGTACAGGGAGTGGATGAGAACGAATCGTATTCGCTTGACGTGACGCCGCAGGGGGCGCATCTGCACGCAGCAACCGACGTGGGCGCGATGCGCGGGTTCGCGACCCTGCTGCAACTGGTGCAGGTTTCCGGGCAGGGATACTATCTCCCCACGGTTTCCATTCAGGACGCGCCGCGCTTCCCCTGGCGCGGTCTGATGATCGACTGCTCACGCCACTTCGAGCCAGTCAACGTCATCAAGCGCACGCTCGACGGCATGGCAGCGGTGAAGATGAATGTCTTCCACTGGCACCTGACCGACGATCAGGGCTTCCGGATTGAGAGCAAGGTATTTCCCCTGCTGACGCAGGATGGATCGAACGGGCTCTTCTACAAGCAGGAACAGGCGCGCGAAGTGGTGGCGTATGCGCGGGCGCGCGGGATTCGCGTAGTGCCGGAATTCGACATTCCCGGCCACGCGACCTCGTGGATCGTCGGCTATCCGGATCTGGCCAGCGCGAAGGGGCCGTTCACGATCGAGCGCCACTTCGGCGTCTTCAACCCGGTGCTCGATCCCACGCGGGAGAGCACGTATCAATTCCTCGACCAGTTCATTGGTGAGATGGCGACGATCTTTCCCGATGCGTACATGCACATCGGCGGCGATGAGAACAATGGCGTGGAGTGGGCGCACAATCCGCGCATTCAGGCGTTCATGCGCGAGCATGGGCTGAAAGGAACGGCCGCACTACAGGCGTATTTCAACCAGCAACTGCTCAGGATCCTGGACAAACACGGGAAGAAGATGATCGGGTGGGATGAGATCATGACACCGGGGCTGCCGAAGGACGTGGTCGTGCAGTCGTGGCGCGGGTTTGACTCGCTGGCCACCGGGACACGCGAGGGATACACCGGGATTCTGAGCGCTGGATACTACCTTGATCACATGGACAGCGCCGCGGATCATTACCGCGTCGATCCGCTGCCCGCGGGCAATAAGCTGACTCCCGCCCAGGCAGCGCGGATTCTGGGCGGCGAGGCCTGCATGTGGGGCGAGTACGTCGATGCGAAAAACATCGACTCGCGCGTCTGGCCGCGCACGGCGGCGATTGCCGAGCGGCTGTGGTCGCCGCAGTCGGTGAATAATATCGACGACATGTACCGGCGGCTTTGGGCGGAGTCGCTGCGGCTCGAAGCGCTGGGGCTGACGCAGATTTCGCAGGAGAACGCGAGCCTGCGCGCGCTGGCGGGCACCGATCAGATTGCGCCGCTGCAAACGCTGGCTACAGTGCTGGAGCCGGTGAATTTCGCGACGCGCGCGGAGTGGTCCGACGCGCACCACGTGACGACGCTGATGCCGCTGGATCGGCTGGTGGATGCGCTGGCGCCGGACCCGCCGTCGCGCCACGACTTTGAAGAACTGGTGAGCACGTACTTGCAGAATCCCGTCGCGCACCCGGAGCAGCAGGCGGCGCTGGAGGCGATCTTCCGGTCGTGGACGGCGGATCAGCCAGAGCGAGTGCTGCTGATGGCGGAGTCGCCGCAGCTGGCCGAGACGCTGCCGCGCGCGCGGCAACTGACGGAGATGGGCACCATGGGTCTGGAGGCGGTTGGCTTCCTTTCTTCCGGCGTGCCCGCGCCGCCGGCATGGAAAGCGGCAAAGCTGGCCATTCTGGATGAGGCCGATCAGCCGATCGCACTGACACGGTTCACGGTGGTGCAGGCGATGCGGAATCTTATTAACGAGGTGAAATGATCCAGAATTCTAGACCAAACGAATGCCTTCATGGGTGATGGCGATCATATAGGTCAGAGGCTATCGCGTCCGCCCAGAGATAGGTAATGTCGCCAGGAATGATCCCTGCCTCAGAGGCTAGCTGTTTTCCCATCTCGCCGATTCGCGTAAGGGCTACGTCCAGCTCGGCGTGAATGGCTGCCCACATCTGGTATGCCATTTCCGAAGCCACATCCGCCTCGCGATACAAAGCCAATTCCTGATCGGCCTTTCCAATGTCGTCATTGTGCTTAATCACAAGATGGGTCCAGATGGTTCGGGTATTTGCCACCCAGCAAACCTTCGGGTTGATCATGCACGAGAGCTCTGAGCCAACTCCGATCTGAAGAAATTTGATCTGAGCTTTACGTATCATCTCCGGAACCATTCGGGCGTGTTTGAGTGAAAAGAACTCCTTCGCAAGGGCGAGGATTCGCGGTTCGGCCCTGGCATTGGTCCCCAGAATTTTGGGCCCCAAGCCGTGCTCAACTGAACTGTAGTTGCCGCTGGGGTTCGAGATGCCCAATGCCAAATTGGCGAACTAGTTGGCGGACTCCTGCTCTAGTAGGTTGGTAAGGGCTTGGCTTGCAACAACCCGATCCTTGTAGTGCCGGCTGACTGCCGACCAGTCCACAGAGTTCAGCACGTTCATCTCGCTGTGCCTCGGATTCCGGTACGAATTGTACGCCGCGCCCCGCCGGGTGGTCAGGTCGAAATCCAGCCGCCACCGACAACCTCGTCGCCCGAGTAGAAGACGGCGGCCTGGCCGGGCGTGACCGCGCGCTGCGGCTGATCGAAAACGGCCTCGACTTCATCCACGCTTACCATGCGGATCGTCGCCCATGCCGGCTCGTGCCGATGGCGAATCTTCGCGCGTACGCGCATTTCGCCGCGCAGCCTGGGGATGGAAATCCAGTTGAGACCGCGTGCGCGCAGCGTTCGCGTCGTCGCCTCGGCATCTGATCCCACGGTGACGCGGCGGCTGGCAGGATCGATCTGGATGACGTAGAGCGCGTCAGAGATTCCCGGCGAGTCAGGCCGACGATTCTGGACGCCCAGACCCTTGCGCTGGCCCACAGTGAAGTTGTGGATGCCGCTATGGCGTCCGATGGTCTCGCCCGTGGTCGCAACCAGATCGCCCGCGGTGTCGGGGATCTCCTCGCCCTGCTCGTCGAGATACGCCGCGATGAAGCGCTTGTAGTCGCCGCCGGGAATGAAGCAAATTTCCTGCGAGTCGGGCTTGATGGCGATGGCGAGGCCATGCTGCGCGGCGATCTCGCGCACCTCGGGCTTGCGGTAACTGCCCAGCGGAAAGAGCGTCCGGGTGAGCTGCTCCTGCGTGAGGCCGAAGAGGAAATACGTCTGGTCCTTTGCCTCATCGGCGGGACGGCTGAGGATCCAGCGGCCGCGCGCGGGGTCGTACTCGTTCCGCGCGTAATGGCCGGTCGCGATGCGATCCGCGCCGATCTGGCGCGCGCGGACCAGCAACTGATCGAACTTGAGATGGTTATTGCACAGCGAGCACGGGACGGGCGTACGTCCGCTGAGGTACTCGTGCACGAAGGGGCGCACGACGTCCTGCTCGAATCGCTCCTCCTCGTTGACGACGTAATACGGGATGCCCAGCCGCTCGGCGACGCGGCGCGCGTCGTAGACATCGTCGAGCGAGCAGCAGCGGCCGGTGACCTGCTCGGGCATGCCCTCCTTGCCGGCGAGACGGCGCTGATTCCAGAGCTGGAGCGTCAGCCCGACCAGTTCGTAGCCCTTGGCTCGCAGCATGGCCGCGACGGTTGACGAGTCAACTCCGCCCGACATGGCGACGGCAATGGTGTTGTTGAGGGGCATTCCAGGGCCTGTTACCAGTATGACAGGCCTGGCCTGGGATGCCCGCAGTTGGCTATTGATTGACCCCGCTCGCCAGGAAACCGCCATCGACTACCAGCACCTGCCCGGTGACAAAGGAGGTGGCGTCCGAGGCGAGGTAGACGGCAGCCCCGACGACCTCTTCAGTCCTGCCGAACCGGCTCATGGGCGTGCGCATCAACAGCTCTTTGCCGCGTGGCGTGTTGTCAAGCAGATCAGCATTGAGCGCGGTGCGGAAGACGCCGGGAGCGATCGCGTTCACGAGAACGCCTTTCTTCGACCACTCGACCGCGAGCGAGCGCGTGAGCGAGGCGACCGCGGCCTTGCTAGCAGCATAGGCGGCGACTTCGTTGAGAGCGACGAAGGAATTCAGCGAGGCGATGTTGATGATGCGGCCATAGCCGCGCTCCAGCATGTGCGCGCCGAAGACCTGGCAGGCGCGCAGCGTGCCTGTCAGGTTGGTGTCGATGATGTCGCGCCACTCGTCTTCGGGAAATGTGAGCGTGGGCGCGCGCTTCATTTTGCCAGCGGAGTTGACCAGGATATCGACCTTGCCGAAACGGGCGACGGTTTCCGCGAGCAGGCGCTCGAGCGAGGCGCGATCCTGCATATCGCAGGCAAGGCGCAGCGTTTTACGCCCAAGCTTCTCGATCGCAGCCGCGGTTTCCTCCACCTGCTGCTGACGGCGCGCCGAAGCCACGACGTCGGCACCGGCTTCGGCCAGACCGAGACTGATGGCGCGCCCAATTCCCGAAGTTCCGCCGATAACGACGGCGGCCTTCCCGTCCAATTGCAAACTTTTCAGGCTCATTTCGTCTCCGCGTGCTCCAGGATATCGCAATTCCTGAGTCACTGTATTCAAAACCGTCGCGCTCAAGTCGACGCAACCATCAGAGAGCGGCGACCTTGCGCCAATCCCAAAGGGTCACACCAACTCAGGAATTGCCGTAGCAGACGGCGCAGGCTTGCCCAGGAATACCGGCATGATGTGCCGTTCAAAAAGATTTTCCGTCACGTTTTTCGCGATCACCGCTTCGTTGGCCTCAAGCAGATCGAGATAGCGCCGACCCATCTTCGCCGCGACCTTAAATCCCACGTGCAATAGCTGCCGGAAACTGCTGTTGTACGCGGGCGACCGTGGATCATGACGCAGCGCCGAGGTGAACTGCTGCGAGCTCCAGTCGGCCACGGTGGCGGGCGCAGACAGCCTGGCGGGATCGATATCGATGACGGTGGCATAGGGGCCGCACAACTCGTCGCGGTGCGCGTACGCCTCGGCATAAATCTCTTTCGCCAGTGCGAGGCCGTCGCCGCCGGCTTCCGCCAGTCCAATGATCTCCTCGAGCCATGTGGTCCCTGCGGTCTTCAGGTGCACGCCGGAGCGCTTCGTCGCCTCGTGAATTGCTCCATAAATGGAGAACTTGTCACTGCCGGAGTGGATGCTGAGCTTGAGGTTCTTCGGCAGGCCGAAATGCCGCACCGCCCAGGCAATGGCGGCGACATCGAGCTGGATCTCGCGGCGGAACTGCTCGACGTTGCCCACGTAGTCGACCCCTTTGTTAAAGCGGCCCGTGAATTTTGGCGCGATCGTCTGCACGGGAATGCCTTCGTCCGCGATGGCGGCCAGAATAATGAGCAGCTCGGCGGGGGTCTGGGCCGAGTCAGTCTCGTCCATCGAGACCTCGGCAATGAAGTTTCCCTTCCCCTTCGCGGATTCGATTCTCCGGTAGACCCTGCCGGCTTCCTGCACGGCAAAGAGAAATTTCGCAGCCGTTGTGCGCAGCAGCCCTGGCGAGATCTCGATGGAATCGCTGACGCCCTCAAGTTGCAGCTTGCCCGCGAGGGACGCGTGTTCCCTGACAAATGTCTCGATGGAAGAAGACGAGGCGGGCCTCCCGATGGCATCGGCGACGTCGATCGTATAGAAGTCGCAGGAAGACAGGAAACGGTCGACCGTGGTCAGGTTGATGTGGTCGGCATCGCAGAAATAGGGCTTGTTCCAACCCAAAGCTCTCACGGCGGCGACAGCGGCGGCGCGCGCGGAA
>JASHRH010000443.1 GCA_030037475.1 Acidobacteriaceae bacterium | reverse complement strand
AGCCGTCGAGCAAAGCTTTGCCAAGCTCTTACGCGTGGTCACGCCGTTGTTGGCGCCGCATGCGGCACGTGCAGCGGAGGGGTAGCCGTGACTCTCCTCGACCAAGGCTTCCTCGACCTTCCGCCGATGCGGCTCGAATACCGCATGGTCGGGCCGCGGCCGGAGGCGGCGCCGACCATCGTGATGTTGCACGAGGGCCTCGGCTGCGTCGGTCTATGGAATGCGTTTCCGGAACAGCTCGCTGCGGCGACCGGGGCCGGCGTCTTCGTCTATTCACGCGCCGGCTACGGCCGATCGAGCCCCGGAATACTGTCACGGTCGGTGTCGTTCATGCACGAGGAGGCGCTCGACGTGTTGCCGCGCGTGCTCACGGCAATCGGGTTCCAACGCGGCATTCTGCTCGGGCATAGCGACGGCGCCTCGATTGCGACCATTTACGCTGGCAGCATCCAGGATCACCGCGTGCGCAGCCTCGTGCTCATGGCGCCGCATTTCTTCACCGAGGAGATGGGATTAGCCGAGATCCGTCGCGCCCGCGAGGCATTCCGCGCCGGTCCCCTGCGTGAAAAGCTCAAACGCTGGCACGCCGACGTCGATGGCGCCTTCCGCTCCTGGGTCGAGCCCTGGCTCGATCCGGACTTCGAAAAGTGGAACATCACCGAAGCGCTCGGCTACATCCGCGTGCCGGTGCTGATCGTGCAAGGCGAGGACGATCAATACGGCACCTTCAAACAGGTCGAGGCGGCGCAGGAGGAATGCTTTTGCCCGGTCGAGGCGGCGATCCTTCCGGGCGTGCGCCACGCGCCGCATCGCGACGCGTCCGGGCCGACGCTCAATGCGGTCGCCGGCTTCATCAATCGGCTGTTGCGCGATCATCACGAAGGCGCGGCGCATTTCGATTCCGGGGTTGCCGCTTGATGAATTATAATGGCGATGTACCCTGACTTGACAGACAGGGCCATCTAGGGTAATCTCCTTCCATCGTCGGGGGAGAAAACCCATGCCTCGTTCTAAGCAGCCCAAACCAGTCCATCAACTGACCGCCTTTCAATTCGACGCCTTGTTCCCGGTCGGGGACGATGACGCCTGCAAGGCTTACCTGAAGGCACGCCGTTGGCCTGAGGGCGTCCGCTGCCCGCGTTGCGGCAACCCGGCTGTTTATGACCTGCCGTCCCGCAAATGGCACTGGCAGTGCGAAAAATGTGCAAAGGACGGCTATCGGTTTTCGATCATCGCCGGGACCATTTTCGAGAACACCAACAAGCCGCTCCGCGACTGGTTCATGGTCGCTCACCTGATGCTGACTAGCAAAAAGGGAATGAGTTCTCGCCAGATCGGACGCTACATGGGTTTTGGCTCTGTCAAAACCGCGTGGCTTATGGGCCACAAAATCCGAACTGCCTTGATCGAAAAGGACATGGATAAGCTTGGCGGTATCGTCGAGGTTGACGAAAGCTTCATCGGCGGCAAGGACAAAAATAAGCATTGGGATGACGTGCATCGCGGTCGGCGGCATCGACCTTCCACCAAAACCGCAGTCATCGGCGCTGTGCAGCGCAAGGGTAACGTGGTCGCCCGCGTTCTCGAATGGGTCGGCAGCGATAGTTGCCAAGCCTTCGTCCGCGAAATGGTTTCCAACAAGGTTAGCCTGCTCGCCACCGATGAAAGCCGCGTCTATGACGGGCTGACGGAATACAATCATCAAACGGTCGATCACCACCGCAAGCAATACGTGGTCGGTGCGGTTCACACCAACACCATTGAAGGCTTTTGGTCGATCTTCAAACGTGGCGTGGTCGGCAGCTTCCACAAGATCAGCGCCAAATATTTGCCGCTGTACGTCGCGGAATTTCAGTTCCGATACAACAATCGGTTCAATGCCGACATTTTCGGAACGGCTATTTCTGACTGCTAAGAATGTCATTGCCGCTTCCCTACAACCAGCACAAATTGCTCATTGGGAAAAAAGTTGTCCGCCATTCTTCCAAAGGAAAATTTCACATGGGCCGCCGTTAACGCCTTCGCCAATGCGATGGCGACTGGCGGAATATCTGCATCTGAGTGAACGGAACTCTTTATGCCGATGCTAATTCCTTCGATGTCGGGGCGGAGTCCGGGAATTGGCAAACTAAGATCAGAGACACAACCGGCGCGTTTGAGGTTCCTTACAAAGTCGGTTCCATAGACCTGCGCTTCATTATTGCCATTTGCTGCAGTAACCAAAATCTGATCTGATGGATTACAGAATGACTTTGCAACATTAAAAAATGCTCTTTCATCCTCGCCTTCTAAGCGGCGCTCATGAGGTAATCGTTTTAGAATTTCCTTTGCGAGTTCCTGCGCGGAGCCGACTTGGTTGATTTTTACGGCATCGGCTATTTTGCCGATCGCGGCCTTGAGTGCAGAAAAATCTGCGTCGCGACTGGCACCGGATTCTTCTTGCTTTGCCGACTGCCACCATCCGAGAAAAAATAGAACGAAGGCGGCAGCATAGCCGAAATACATCAATTTGCGGTACGCCGCAGTCATCTGCGCGATCCCCGCAAAGCCCAAGATAGCGAACAGCACAAAGCTCCCGATAGTCCAGAGTGCGGAGCCCGCAAACCAGAAATGAGGGGACGGCAGCATGTCAAAATCCTCCTATGGGGCGATTGTAGCCCCATAGGGATTTCGCGCTGTACGCGCCCGCTGAATTTGAAAAACGGCCCACATGCACTATAGTATAGTAGCAGGCGATTTCTATTCTGTCGAGTCCGGGTACATCGCCATTATAATGCATAATTTAATTAGCGAATGTGACTGCACTATAATGCAGTTTCGTGGCGGCGGTCATGACTGATGCGCAACACGCTGCCGAACGTCCTCTGGCCAACGGCCGGACGCGGATCGATTTCCAGACCGAGCCTGCGCACTATCGCCATTGGAAGCTCAAGATCGAGGGCGACATCGCCACGTTGTTCATGGACGTGGACGAGAAAGGCGCGCTGTTCGAAGGCTACGACCTTAAGCTCAACTCCTACGATCTCGGCGTCGATATCGAACTTGCCGACGCCGTCGAGCGGCTGCGCTTCGAGCATCCGCAGGTCCGCGCCCTGATCTTGCGCTCGGGCAAGCCGCGGGTGTTCTGCGCCGGCGCCAACATCCGCATGCTCGCCGGCGCGAGCCATGCGCACAAGGTCAACTTCTGCAAGTTCACCAACGAGACGCGCAACGGCATCGAGGATCTGAGCGCGAATTCCGGCCTCAGGACCATCTGCGCCATCAGCGGCACGGCGGCGGGCGGCGGCTACGAATTGGCGCTCGCCGCCGACCACATCATGCTGGTGGACGACGGCTCCTCGGCGGTCGCCTTGCCGGAATTGCCGTTGCTTGCGGTGCTGCCCGGCACCGGCGGCCTCACCCGCGTTTCCGACAAGCGCAAGGTGCGCCGCGACCACGCCGATT
>JASHRH010000442.1 GCA_030037475.1 Acidobacteriaceae bacterium | reverse complement strand
ATCATTGGCGACTTCCATTACAACGGCCATCTGCTGCTGAAGAAATATCCCGCCTGCGCCCGCGCGCTGGCCAAGTACCGCATCAATCCCGGCAACTGCTCCATTGGCCGCAAGGACGACGAGAATTTCCGCACCATGATCGAGTGCGCGGTCGAGAACCAGAAGCCCGTGCGCATCGGCGTCAACTGGGGCTCGCTGGACCAGGCCCTCCTCACCCGCCTTATGGACGAGAATTCGAAGCGCCCCGACCCGCAGCCTGCGCGCGATGTGATGCTGGAAGCTATGTGCCGCAGCGCCCTTGATTCCGCTGCCGCCGCCGAGCGCTACGGCCTCGGCCACGACAGGATCATTATCAGCGGTAAGGTCTCCGGCGTTCGCGATCTCATCGACGTCTACACTATGCTGGCCGCACGCTGCGACTACCCGCTGCATCTCGGCCTCACCGAAGCCGGCATGGGCATGAAGGGCATCGTTGCCTCCACCGCCGGCCTCGCGCCGCTGCTGCTCCAGGGCATCGGCGACACCATCCGCGTCTCGCTCACGCCCAAACCGGGTTCCAGCCGCACTGAGGAAGTCCTTGCCGCCCAGCAGATCCTCCAGTCCCTCGGCATTCGCAGCTTCGCGCCTCAGGTCACGGCCTGCCCCGGCTGCGGGCGTACCACCAGCACCTTCTTCCAGGAGCTGGCGCAGCAAATCCAGGACTATCTCCGCACTTCCATGCCCGTCTGGCGGGCGCAGTATCCCGGCGTCGAGGAACTCAAGCTGGCTGTGATGGGCTGCGTCGTCAACGGGCCCGGCGAATCGAAGCACGCCAACATCGGCATCTCTCTTCCCGGCACCTCCGAGGAGCCCAAAGCGCCCGTCTACGTCGACGGCCGTCTCATGACGACTCTCCGCGGCGATACCATCGTCCAGGACTTTAAGAAAATCCTGGACGATTACGTTCGCACCCGGTACGGCAGCCGGGAGTTGGAAACCACGGCCGTTTAGCGCGATCCGGAAACCTGGAAGTTATCTGAAGATGTCATTCCGAGCGAGCGGCCCACCAAACGTTTTTCAGGGTCTCCGAAGAGTGATTTTGCTCTTCGGGACAGAGTTGGGGCGGAGCGAAAGCCTGCCTTGGGCGAGGGTGCGCAGCACTCGAGTCGAACGGGAATCCGCGGTTGTTCCTGGCCGCTGGATGGGGAATCGGGTGTCCAAAACCCAGCGCACAAAAGGCCGGTCAGCGACCGTTCTTCGCGGTGTCGTGCCGGCTAATGAAGCTCAGCCATTCGTCGATCCGGGACTTTCCCTCCGGCAGACCCTCTTCGCCGGCAGATGATTCCGATGCAACGATTTCCGGCGCAGCGCCGGCCTTCTGCTCCTCCATTTCCTCGCCAATCATGGGCAGAGCCATGGAGATCTGCCGCATCAGCGTCTCGAGCACATCTCTCCGTGCCTTCAGGCGCTCAATTTCCGCATCAATCTCTTTCACGCCAATGTTCGCTTCGATGGCGGCTTGTTCAAAAGTGCTGTACTTCATAGGGCACCCCGGGAGAGGGCTAGAGATGGAGTCTAGCACCACATCCTGTCCATTGATGTCCCCCAAACGTGGCACTACTTTTGTGACGGGAACAAGGAATGGGGGCATGCGCGGCCATCTTTATCTCCAAACCGGCTCACGCTTCTCCAGAAACGCTGTGACGCCCTCGCGGAAATCCTCGTGCGCGCGCATTTGCACGCTGGCCCGGATCGCCCCGTCAATATCGTCCAGCAGACTCCGCTCGGCAAACCTTGTCAACAGACGCTTGGTCGCCATCATCGCCGCGGGACTGTTCCGCATCAGTTCTTCGGCCAGACGGCGCGCCTCAGGCATCAGCTCCGGCTCGGGAACGACGCGCGTCACCAGTCCCAGCGCAGCCGCTTCTTCGGCGCCGATCAGCCGTCCTGTCAGCAGCAGATCGCGCACCCGCTTGTCGCCGATCTGCATCCGCAAATACGCCGACACAATCGCCGGGAGGAACCCGATCCGCACCTCCGTATAGCCGAACTTCGCCTCCGGCACCGCGAGCGTCAGATCGCAGAGGGTCGCAATGCCCATGCCGCCGGCAATCGCCGGCCCGTTGACTGCGGCAATGGTCGGCTTCGGCAATTTGTGCAGCGTGCGAAACAAGGTTGCGATCCGCTCTGCATCCTCGAGAGCCACGTCCTCGTTGCCTTCCGCACTGGCCCGCAGAACCTCCAGATCCAACCCCGCGCAAAACGCTGAGCCCGCGCCCGTGATCAGCACCACGCGGCAATGCGGATTGGCCGCCGCCGCTTCCAGCGCCTGCGTCAGCTCTTCGATCAGTTGCGGCGTCAGCGCGTTGCGCTTCTCCGGACGATTCAGCAGGATGATATGCACGCCGGCTTCGGTTTGGGTATGCAAGGTGGCGTAATGGCTCACAGGAATTCCTCCGGGCAGACAAAGTAGCTTACGGCATTTTTGCCCACGGGAACACTCGCTCCTTCGTAACGGCAACGTCAATGTGCTTTGCAGGGGCCCCGGCTTCGGCCGTGCCGTACATGCCGCAAATCAACTCGGGCTTTAACCCTTGAGGGAAGATCAGCGAGAATCACCTGGGCGGCATCAGCGCCCACGCAACTACCGTCTCCCCGCGCAGTCCAGATGATCGCTCCGCTTCGGCGTTCGCCTCTTCTTCCAATTCGTCGCAATCAGGATCGACGACGCACGCCGCGATCTCCTCCTCACTCGCTCCCCGGAAACACAATTCACAGACGCCCAGCCCTTCTTCCGTGCGCAGCGGAAGCCCGAAGATCCGACAGGTCATCGGCCGCGCCGCATACAGGTCGCACCAGCCGGTCTCCGGATCGAGCGCCGGACACGGTTCGTCATTCCCGAAATCCTCGAACGCATCGGCACGCGCCGGATCCAGGATCCCGGTGCGCGCGTCGCCGGGAAACTCCGCTGCCAGGTGCTCGATCAATTGCCGGACGCGCTCACGTACAGCCTTGGCGCGCGCCGGATCGCTCTGCGCCAGCGCCTCCAGCCCCGTGCGTAGCCGCGCCGCATCCAGTTGCGAGATCGCGAAGACGCCGATGCAGCACTGCGTGCATCCCGGCGCACACTTCACCCACGCCCCGGCACGCCGAGCAGCCTCGGCTGTCGCCGCATCCACAATCTGCACCAGCCGTGCATCGTTCTCCGGCGCCATGTCGTCAGCATAACGCGCCGCTCCCGGGCAGAGAATCGGAAGCGTCCGCCCCTCAGAACTGTAGTCGTAGTTCCCCGCTCAGCGATCTCGGCGTCACGTAATGCGTTCCGCTGAAAGTCGACAGGAAGTTATACAGCGCGTAATTATTTGTCACGTTCACGGCCGTGAAGGTGGCATCCAGCTTGTAGCGATCGCCGTGGAAGATGTTGTCCTCGCCCAGCGACATATCGAACAGGCTGCGAGGATCAACCCTCGGTGGATTCTTATCGTTGTCGCCGGTTCCCGGTGCTGGAATCTTCACCAGATCCGAGGTGTATTTCGCGGCCAGGCAGGAACTGGGCAGAGGCTGTCCCGGCGTCGCCTTTACGCCGTTGCAGGCCAGGCCGGCTTCGAACT